>JAKPSO010000270.1 GCA_029571495.1 Pseudomonadota bacterium | reverse complement strand
CTCTGCGCATCGTGCTTCGGCTTCGCGGCGAGCAATTCTTCGATGCGCAGCTTGCGACCAGGATGCGCCCATTCGCCGCTGATGAAGTGCGGATAGTCGTCGGCGTGGATGCGTTGGTTCGCGGTCGCCAGATAGCTGGTGACGGTCTGTTGGGGCAATTGATCGAAAGGGACAAAGCCGTTCCAATCGTATTTCGCGTCCCAGCCGGGCGAGGGCGCTAGGCCGTTGATGTCGTTGTCTGGTTTGCGAATCGGCACACGGCCAGCCGCGATGAAGGCTGTGTTGCCCAACGTGTCTGCGAGCACCATGTTCTGTTGTGGCGCGACGTAGATGCGCAGCGTCTCCTTTGCCTCCGCGACCGTTTGCGCCTTGTTCATGCGCGGTGCGACCAGCACCGTTTGGTTGTCTGCGTCTAGCGCGGTCCACATGAGCGCGATGGCGAATTTCTTTGCGTTGATCGCAGCGGCGAGAGGCGCATTCACGTCGGATAGGATCGGTCCGTGGCGCGATTCGCGCACAGTAATTTGCGCGTCGGCTTCGCCTTTGACTTTGATGGTTTCGTTACGTGACGCGAGCTTTGCCCAACCGTCGGGTGTGCGCGCCTCGCCCTTCTCGTTAATTTCTTCGATGTACAGGTCTTGCACGTCGGGGCCGGTGTTGGTGAAGCCCCACGCGACGCCTTTTGTGCGACCCAGCACCACCGCGGGCCCGCCGGGCAGCGTCGCGCCGCTGACTTCGATGCCTGGCGCTTTCAGTTTCGCGTAGTACCAAATTGCGGGTGCGGCAAGTGAGAGATGCGGGTCGTTGGCCAGAAGCGGCTTGCCGCTCACCGTGTTGGCACCGTTGACGACCCAATTGTTTGAGCCAATGCCTTCGGTGCCGAACGACAGATAGATCGGATCGTTGGTGGTGGCGGCGGCGGACGCGACGGCGACCGACGACGGGATCAGTCCGATGGATTTGTACAGCGCCGCGTAGTCGCCATGCGGCGGATATTTGTCGCCCGGTTGCGGCGGCAGTAGTTCGTCAATCCTTGAAACCGGCATACGTGCCGCCATTTGCAGGCGTAGCAGTTCGTTACTCCAATTGCCACCCAAATCCATCGCCATGATGAGCGCCCACGCGACGGTGTCGACCGGTTCCCACTTTCCGGGCTGCACCCCGAGGATCACAAATTCGGGCGGGCGCACACTCATCGCCGTTTCGACATATGCGTTGATGCCGTCCGCATACGCTTGGAGGAGCGCGCGATCCGCCTCGGGGAATCGCGCCAATTGCATAGCGGCCGCGCGGTGCACGCCCACAGTACGCAGGAACTTGTCAGTGTCGAGCGCCTTCGGCCCGAGTATTTCGGCCAGCTCACCGCGACCGATGCGCCGGTTCATCTCTAGCTGCCACAGCCGGTCGCGCGCGTGCATGAACCCCACGGAAAACGCGAGGTCGCGCTCGGATTTCGCTTCGATCAGGGGGATGCCGTCGGCGTCAAGCGTGATCGTCGTCTCGCCGAGTTTCGAGGCAAGGGTGAAACTTGCGCTGTCTGTCGGTACGCTACGCCACGCGTAAATGGCCACCGCGCCGCAGACAATCAGGCCCACGGCGAACAAGCCGGCAACGATACGTTTTATCCAGCGCAATTTTGGCTCCTCGATTGATGCAAATCAGTTGATGGTGGTGCCGGTAGTTGATTCCGTGCGCGGCATCCCCAGTTATCGATCTAACAACGTCTACGGAGGAATGCACCATGCGTTTCGACAAACTCACCACCAAATTTCAGCAGGCTTTTGCCGAGGCGCAGTCTATCGCGGTCGGCCTCGACGCCACACAGATTGAACCGCAACACTTGCTCATGGCGCTCCTTGAGCAGGAAGACGGCGGGACGAAATCGCTCTTGCAACGTGCGGGCGTCAATGTGGCCAAGCTCGAAAAGGATCTGAAAGCCAGCATCGAGCGTCTGCCGCGTCAACAAGGCGGCGACGGCAACATCAACATTGGCCGCGATCTCAACGGGCTCTTGAATCTCACCGACAAAGAAGCGGTAAAGCGTGGCGACCAGTTCATCGCATCTGAGCTTTTCTTGCTCGCGCTCGCCTCGGACAAGGGCGAGACGGGCCGCATTTTGAAAGACGCCGGTGGCAATGCCAAGACACTCGAAGCCGCGATCAGCGCCGTGCGCGGCGATGGCGGTGTCAATTCGCAAGAGGCCGAAGGCCAACGGCAGTCACTCGACAAATACACGATTGATCTTACCGAGCGGGCACGCGCTGGCAAGCTCGACCCCGTGATCGGTCGCGACGATGAAATTCGTCGCGTCATTCAAGTGCTGCAACGGCGCACGAAGAACAATCCCGTGCTCATCGGCGAACCCGGCGTCGGTAAAACCGCCATCGTTGAAGGTCTAGCGCAACGCATCGTCAACGGCGAGGTGCCCGAGGGCCTCAAGGACAAACGCGTACTCTCGCTCGACTTCGCAGCGATGCTCGCGGGTGCAAAGTATCGCGGCGAATTTGAGGAACGCCTCAAGGCGGTGCTGAAAGACTTGGCCAAAGACGAGGGCCAAACCATTGTCTTTATCGATGAGCTGCACACGATGGTTGGCGCCGGCAAAGCCGAAGGCGCGATGGATGCAGGCAATATGTTGAAGCCGGCGCTTGCGCGTGGCGAACTGCACTGCGTGGGCGCTACCACGCTCGACGAATATCGCAAGTACATCGAGAAAGATGCCGCGCTGGAGCGCCGCTTCCAGAAGGTGCTCGTGGGCGAGCCATCGGTCGAATCGACAATTGCCATTCTGCGTGGGCTCAAAGAAAAGTACGAAGTTCACCACGGCGTGGACATCACGGACCCGGCGATCATCGCTGCGGCCGAGCTTTCGCATCGTTACATCACGGATCGCTTCTTGCCGGACAAGGCGATTGATCTCATCGATGAAGCGGCGAGCCGTATCAAGATGGAAATCGACTCCAAGCCGGAAGTCATGGACAAACTTGATCGCCGCATCATTCAATTGAAGATTGAACGTGAAGCGGTGAAGAAGGAAAAAGACGACGCATCGAAGAAGCGTCTTGCATTGCTCGAAGAAGAAATTCTCAAGCAAGAGCGCGAGTACGCAGACTTCGACGAGGTGCTTCGCGGCGAAAAGGCGGCGGTGCAGGGCTCGCAAGGCGTGAAAGAGCAAATCGAAAAGCTGAAACTCGAAATGGACGAAGCGCGCCGTCGCGGCGACTTCGCGCGCATGTCGGAAATTCAGTACGGCAAATTGCCGGAGCTTGAGGCGAAACTGAAAGACGCCGAAACCGCACGCGGCGACAGCGCCGACAAACCCGCGAAGGCGAAGCTATTGCGCACGCAGGTGGGCGCCGAAGAAATCGCGGAGGTTGTGTCGCGCGCCACGGGCATTCCCGTAAGCAAGATGATGACCGGCGAGCGCGACAAATTGCTGCACATCGAAGACGCGCTGCACAAGCGCGTCATCGGGCAAGACGAGGCAGTCTCGCTCGTGGCAGACGCGATTCGTCGCTCGCGTGCGGGCCTCGCTGATCCGAACAAGCCGTATGGTTCGTTCCTGTTCCTTGGCCCAACGGGCGTCGGCAAAACGGAACTCACTAAGGCGCTTGCGCAGTTTTTGTTCGACAGCGAACAAGCGCTTATTCGCATCGACATGAGCGAGTACATGGAGAAGCATTCGGTCGCGCGCTTGATCGGCGCGCCACCGGGCTACGTGGGTTTTGACGAAGGTGGTCAACTTACCGAGCAAGTGCGCCGCAAGCCGTATTGCGTGATCCTGTTCGACGAGGTCGAGAAGGCGCATCCGGATGTGTTCAACGTGTTGCTGCAAGTACTTGACGACGGTCGAATGACTGACGGGCAAGGGCGCACGGTGGACTTCAAGAACACGGTCATCATCATGACCAGTAACCTCGGCGGCGCGAAGATTCAAGCGATGGTGGAAGACCCGCCAGAACTCGTAAAACTCGCGGTCATGGCCGAGGTGAAGGACCATTTCCGTCCGGAGTTCATCAACCGCATCGACGAGATCGTGGTCTTCCACGCGCTGGGCAAAGACAACATTAAAGGCATCGCACGCATCCAATTGCTGCGCCTCGAAGAGCGCCTCGCGAAACTCGATCTCAAGATCGAAGTCAGCGAATCCGCGCTGGATGTGCTGTGCGAAGCAGGGTTCGATCCGGTGTTCGGCGCACGTCCCTTGAAGCGCGCGATTCAACAGTCGGTGGAAAACCCACTGTCGAAAGAATTGCTTGCCGGCAAGTTTGCACCGGGCTCTACGATTGAGGTCGACGCGCTTAAGGGTGAGATTGTGTTTGCGGCGGCATAGGCGATGTAAACGACCTTAGCATTGCCAAGCCGCGCGATTTTCGTTGCGTTCGTCGCTGCCATCTCGATGCAGCGCGAAGCACGATACCTCTCGCGTGCGTTCGGAACCCTAGCGCTTGTTCGTCCGGCCGAGTGCATTACTCGTCAACTGTCTCGAACAAGCAGGTGCAAAGGCGCAAAGTTAGGAGCAGAATCGTCTTTACGTGAAAGGCGATTCCCATCATGGCTAAAAGCGCGCGTAGTTCCTCTCGTTCATCCACCGACACGGCCATAACTGCGGGCGGCGACGCTCGTGCGCGCGCGGTCGCTTGGTTGCAGAAACGGGGTTCGCCGCGGTTGGTGATGTCGTTGATGTTGGCGTCGACGATTGGCTGCGGCTTTTTGTCGTCGGTCGCGATGCACGGCTTGGGGCTGCGGCCGTTGCTGCGCTACCCGCTGGCGGTGCTTTTCGCTTGGGCGGTGTTTCTTGGGCTTGTGAGCGTTTGGGTGTGGTGGCAGCGGCGTCAGAACGAGCCCGCGCCGCCGTCGTCCGCGCGTTCGGCGCGTGACAGCGGAGGCTCTTGGAGCGACGGTTTGGGCGGTGGCGGGGGCGGCTCATCGAGCGGTTCCAACGGCGGAGGCTCGTCGTGGGGCGGTGGAGGCGGACGTTTCGGCGGTGGAGGCGCGAGCGAGTCGTTCGCCGAGGGGCCTTCCGATGGCTTTGCGAGTGGTTTTATGTCGGGCAGTGGTTCCAGCGGTGGAGGCGGAAGCAAGGGCGGTGGCTGGGGATTTGATCTCGACGGCGACGGCGA
>JAKPSO010000267.1 GCA_029571495.1 Pseudomonadota bacterium | reverse complement strand
GGCAATGGCCCCGAAAACAATCGGTTCAACACGCGCGCTTCAAGCAGCGCCCAGCCACTCACGCCCATGCCAAAGAGCAGCACCGCGAAGCCGTGTTGGCCAATCGCCTGCAACGTCATTGCACCGATCAAACCGCTGCCGACGACCGGAATGTAGAGCGCCGGAGTAACCATGTCGGCGGCCATCGCGCCCGTGGAGAGCTGCGAAACCACGCGCCAGACGAACACGCATTCGAGCGCAATCGCGATCAGCACAATCGGCAATGCATACGCTGGTGGTTGCGTCGCCGCTGGAGTCCACAACGCTATGGCGAGCATCACAACGAGCGGCACGACCGAGAGCATCGCGCCGTGCACGGGATGCAAAAAATCTTTCTTGACGTCGTTGCGATAGCGCCAGAGCTTGAACGCGAACAGCAACAGAAGAAGTTCCAACAGACTCGTCGCGAAATTCAGAAGCGCCGTCGCCACGAAGTCCGTGTGTTCCAGCTTAAAAGCAGCCAAGCGCCGCCAAGCGCCGGCCAGCCCCAACAGCCCGAGCACCATCGCGAACAACCCCGGCGGCAAGCGCGCAAGCCACGGGCGGCCGGTGCCGATCGGAGTGACAGTGGCGGGTCCGGCCGAACGGCCAGTGCTGGAGGGCGAATCAATGACGTTCATGTGTAGAGTGTATTGCGCGTGGCTCGTATCGCGCACCTTCGTGTGCACTCATCAAGCGTTTCCGTAGAATGCGTTCCCTCCTACTTTCCCCGCACCGCTTTTTCTGTCGCGCTTTGTTGCCGACGGTGGCGACGCATTTTCTCGCATGGCCCAATCCGCTCCGCAACACCTCGCCATTGGGCTCGACTTCGGCACCACCAACACCGTCGTCGCGACGTCGAGCGCGCGGGGCGAGGCCAGCGTCTTGCCGTTCACGCTGAACGCGCACACGCACGCGACATTTCGTTCGGCGATGTGCTTTTGGGACGAAGAAACGGAGAGTTCGCACGACCTGCGTTTCGAGGCGGGGCCGTGGGCGATTGAGCGTTTCATCGACGACCCGACGGACTGTCGCTTCTTACAGTCGTTCAAGACGTTCGCCGCGAGCAAGTCGTTCACCGAAACACATATTCACGGCCGCAAATTCACGTTTGAGGACTTGCTCAGTGCGTTCATCGACAAGATGCGCGCTCATGCCGGGCCGGCGCTTGCCGACATGCCCCTGCAACTCGTAGCGGGCCGCCCCGTGGCTTTTGCAGGCGTGAACCCAAACGAAGCGCTTGCATTGGAGCGCTACGAGCGCGCGTTCAAGCGCGTAGGATTTGCCCAGATCACATACGTATTCGAGCCGGTAGCCGCAGCGTACTTTTTTGCGCAGCGATTGACCAAAGCGGCCACAGTGTTGGTCGCCGATTTCGGCGGCGGCACGAGCGATTTTTCAATCATTCGCTTCGAACCACACAAAGGGCACCTGAAGTCGATGCCGCTGGCGCATTCGGGCGTCGCGGTGGCGGGGGATGTGTTCGACTATCGCATTCTTGAGCACGCGATCCTGCCGCAGTTGGGGCATCGCGCGCAGTACAAAAGCATTGACAAAATTCTCGAAGTGCCGACGCATTTCCATCATCGCTTCGCACAGTGGAACCAGCTCGCTCTCATGAAGTCGCCCGCGGTGATTCGCGAGCTGCGCGAGTACTTGCGCTTTGCGATTGAAAAGGACGGGCTAGGCAAGTTCATCACCTTGATCGAGAACGATCTCGGCTATCCGCTGTACAAGGCGGTCGCCGACGTCAAAGCGGCGCTTTCACACAACGCACAATCAACACTCGCGTTTCGTGCGAACGGCTTAGGCTATGAGCTTGCGCTCGACGCGACGATAGAGAGGAACGCGTTCGAGACTTGGATCGCCGACGATTTGCAGAAACTCGAAGATGCCGTCGATGAGGCGCTCGGTGAAGCGGGGTTAGGCGCGAGCGAAATTGATCGCGTGTTTCTGACGGGCGGTACGTCCTTCGTACCCGCGGTGCGAGCGATCTTCGATCAACGCTTCGGCGAGAAGAAAATCGAAACCGGCGATCAGCTCGAATCGATCGCTTACGGTCTCGCACTCATTGCAAATAGCGCGGATCCTTCAGCGTGGGCCGCGGCGCGGTCGTAAGCGCCCAAAGGCGATACATCCAAAACGATTCTTCGGTGCACATCAAGCGATAGAGCTCTTCCGGCGCGAAGCCTGTGATGCGGCGCGATTCGCGACACATGTGTGATTGGTCCGCGTATCCACCTTCGTCCGCGACCTCGGCCCAACGTGGCGCCCCGAGCCTGCCGTGGTCACTCTCGCGCGCCGCGACATAAAACGCGCTTTCGCTGCGCGAGAGCGAGCGCAGTTCGCGCATCGACAGGCCGGTGTTGCGCTTGAAGCGTCGCTCGAGCTGGCGCAAACTGCGGCCAAGCCCTGACATCGCCAAGTACTGCGCCGCGCCGCGAAACCAATCGTGCAACAAGTGGCTGCCAATGAAGCTCTTTGGGCGCGATGCGGCCCAATGCGGTTGCAAGAACTCCTGAATTATCGCGACGCGTGAATCGTCGTTCGCCGCGTGTTGAACTGCGCGAAACATCTCGCGCCATGGTGCATCAAAGACTTCGTCAGCGGCAACGATGCGGTTTAGGAATTCACTGCTGTCTTTTCCAGTCAGCGCCGAAAAAGCATCGGGCTGCATGAGGATCATCATGCCGTGCACATTCGGCGAATTGAAGGTGATGGTTGGACGCGTGAAGGGTCCACAGAAATAAATCCGATCGGTGACTTCACGACGCGGAGAACTTGAGTGTGCGGGCATGCCTGGCTCAAGGAGTTCAACCGAGCCTTCGAACAGCCAACAAATGGAGCAACCAGGGTATGCCGGAAAGTGGTTGTAGCGCTGCGACTCGTCGAGCGATGTGCCGACCGTGGACCGCGAAACAATCGCGCGGAAGCATGCGGTCAGCGACGCACGCGGCAACCACAGTCGCGCCGGGGCGATGTCGACGTAAGGTGCGTCCAGCGTCGGAAGCGCAGTATTTCTGTGTGCGTCGGTGGTGGCGAGGCGGGCGTCCAGCATGCACGAAGTATAGGCAGCGCTGGCACAGGCGTGATGTCGTAATCATTCAATACAGGCCGAGTTTGGCTCAGTATGAATACGCTCATGGATACCGCAAATCTCACTACCAAACGACCACCGGGACCACCTACGCCGTGGCTTGGTCTGCCTTTGCTGCGCAGCATGCGCCGCGACTACTTGGGCTTCATGCAGCAGACACAAAAGACGTATGGCGACATCGCTTACATGCGACACGGTTACGAGCACGCGTACGACCTCTTTTCGCCCGACCTGATGCGTGAAGCACTGGTCGACAACGTGGAGCACTTCATTCGCTGGGAGCGTGGCATCAGCGTGTTCGAAGAAGCCTTTGGACAAAGTGTGTTGGTGACCGAGGGCGATACTTGGAAGCGGCAGCGGCGCATGCTTACGCCCGTGTTCTCCGCGCGACACATTGCAGGGTATGCAGCGCTGATGACCGCCGCAGCGCGGCGCGCACTCGGCGATACCGTTCCAGCCAGCGAAACGAACGCGGTGGTAGACGTCGAGGCGCTTATGGCGCGCGTGACGATGGACGTGATCATGCGCGTGCTGTTTAGCAGCAGCGCAGAAGCCGACGCGCGCGACGCAGCGACCGCGACACAAATTCTGTCGGCAACGGCAATGAATGAAATGTATTGGCCGTTCACCGTACCCATGTGGTTGCCGTGGCCGGGCAATGGGAAGAAGCGTTGGGCATTTCGCACGCTCCGCGGCCTCGTGCATCGACACATTGAAGAGCGCCGTCGAACGCCGGCTGGAGACGCGCCTGCCGATGATCTGCTGGCGATTTTGCTCGCTGCGCGCGACGAAGAGAACCCGACGTTGGGCCTCTCGGCGAAAGAGCTGTTCGATCAATGCATGGTGCTTTTCCAAGCGGGTCACGAGACGAGCGCGACAGCATTGGTATGGTGGAGCCGCCTCGTGGCCGAGCGCGCCGACGTGTCGCAACGAATCCAGAAAGAAATCAACGACGTCCTGCAAGGGCGAGAACCGACCGCCGCTGACGCGCCGCGGCTTGACTATTTGCAAGCAACGCTCAAAGAGGCGATGCGCTTGTATCCGCCGATTCCTGCGCTGATGAGCCGCCGCGCGGTGCGCGATGTTCAACTCGGTGGGTGGACAATCCCGCGCGGTTCGTTGGTGCGCATCGCACCGTGGGTCGCGCACCACGACGCGCGTTGGTTTGCTGATCCGGAAGCCTTCCGTCCAGAGCGTTTTGTCGCAGGCGCGGAGAGTCCGCCGCGCGGCGCGTGGATGCCGTTTGGTGCCGGGCCGCGCGTCTGCATCGGCCAACACTTTGCGATGCTCGAGATGACGCTCGTGGCGGCGATGTTGATGCAACGCTATGCGGTGTCAATCGACAAAGTGAATTCCGAGCGCCCCGAAGGCGTCATGAATGTGACGCTCCGGCCACGCGGCGGAATGCGCGTGCGATTTTCGCGTACGACGTAAGACAATAGCGAAAACACGTTGAGGTGGCCGCTTGCTCCACATCGCCATTGCTTTGATCGTCGCAACCGGCATCGCGCACTCGTATCTCGGAGAGCGCTATCTATTGATGCGGCTGTTCAGGCGCGACAATTTGCCGAAGATATTGGGCAGCGCGGCGTTCACCATCGGGACGCTACGTTTCGTGTGGCACCTCTTGACCGTCACTTGGTTTGGCTTCGCGTACTTGTTGTTTGTTGCGCTTCATGCCCC
>JAKPSO010000797.1 GCA_029571495.1 Pseudomonadota bacterium | reverse complement strand
TGGGAAGGCGTTCTGGCAACGTCAGTTGTTGCGCCTGAGCGTCGGTCAAACCCAGCAGCCGTATCAAGGCTTCACGACTCGCTGTCGCGGTGTGTGCGGCATTCGCCCACTGAGCGGAAGCGTCAGCGTAAAACGCCTGCTGTCGCGCGCGCTGCAATTTGTTGAAGTTACCGACTTCCAACATGCGGCGCGCCAGCTCGGCACTGGCCTCGGCGGACTCACTGACCTGTTTAGCGTAGGCCAATGATTGCTGCGCACCCACAGCAGTTACCCAAGCCTGACGAACCTGCGTTACGTTGTCGACGACGTCTGATGCAAGCTGCAATTGCCCTTGTTCCAGCCTGCTTTGCGCGATTCGGTTACGTCGTGGCAACGTCAGAATGTCGAGCAAGCCAACACCCAGCATGCGCCCGACATCGACGGTGCCGGGTGATCGAATCCAGTCGAGCGTGAGTAGCGGGTTCGGCAATCGGCCCGACTGTGCAGCCATTGCAGCATCAGCCCAGCTTTGTGCGAGCAGCGCCTGCATGGCAGGACTGTTAATCAACGCCAGATGCACCGCATCATCGGCGGTCAACGGTTTACTGAGAATCGCCGCTGCGGCGATTCTCAGTTCGTTGCGCTCACGATCCGTGCGCGCGAGCGTGAGCTTGCCACCCGTGAGATTGCCGCTGTCCTGACCGGCACGGGCAATGGCTTGATTGATGTCGACCGTGGCGCATCCCGCGAGTGCCAGCGTGCCGACGCCCACCAGTGCCAACACCAGGCGGCGCGCCCTGAAGGCGTTTGCTAGTGCAGCCCGAGCTTTTCCGTGATTGGCGTTCATGGCTTTGCTCCATGGCCTGCGTGGGGATTGGGTGCCGTGGGTGGCTTGGGCATCACTGGCCCTTGCCCCGTGCTTGGCGCAGCCGGGGTTGCCGGGTCAGGAGTTTGCGACTCCTTGAGATAAGTGCGCCAGCCGCCAATGCGGGTGACCGTATCGTTGGCGTCGCGCCATGAGCCGAGCTTTTGGTCGGTCATGGGCTTGTAGCGCGATAGCACAGACTCGAATTGCAAAGGCATGGGCGCGCCAAGCGCGGGAAGCGGGGCGCTTGCCACTGTTGCGGCGGCTGGAGATGTAGGCGGAGCGGCTGGCATCACGTGATCGTGTTGGGCCTGCGCGAAGCCAGCAAACAGCACCATCGCGGCAACGCCGAACACAAGCGGCACGCACATACGACGCTCGCCCACACTAAGGGGAGAAAGAAACAACATAAAAAATCTCGAAATACACGGCCGCCCGGAGTTCAGGGGCAGACGGATTGATCGAAGGGCACGCTGCAATCGTTGCAGCGTGGACGAGCCTCTATTCCGGTAGTGAACGAATCACAACCGGAACGGTGTGGCTAGGCTCGTGGGGGTCGTTCTAGACCGTTCGCGACATTGCGTACGCGAGGAACTGTTGATTCCGGGAATAGGACCGATTCGTCTGTTGGAATGTAGGCAGCGGCTGTTTCAGTAGGAAGTACGACACTGCAAAGATGGCAAGCGGCACACGCCGCACATTTAACCCGATTGCCGTCCTGTGTCGAGCGATCTTCAGGATCGCCGTCGTGCGGCGTAACCGCACTGTGTTTGCCGTGATCGTGCTTGGCAGCGTGGTTCGCTGGCACATCACCGTGGTGTCCGTGCGTTGCGGCGACCTTCACTTGCTGCGACGCGAACGCTTTCGCCTTATGGCATGCGCCAAGCGACGCGACAGCCATTGACTGCACGCTGAGCGTCAGGCCCAGAAGCAACAATAGAAATCGACGAAATTGGCGAAAGTGGTTCATAACTATCAGCGGAGAGTGTATCTGAGATTGAGTCCATGCTGCAAAGTTCCCGGCGGCACGAATGATGCATGCGGGATCGTCTATAAGTTCATTTCAATAATCAGTAGCACCAGAAACCCCACGAAAAACGTCGCACACAACCACGGGCTCTCCTGCCCTTCGTGCGCTTCCACCATCAGTTCTTCCACAACAAGGTAAAGGAGCGCCGCGATACCAAACGACAGCACCACGTCTATCGTCGAGCTGGACGCGCCACTTAATACCACCGCCCCCAATCCCGCACCCGTCAGCAGTAGGCCACCCAACCCAGCCGTGATCAGTGCGATCATTGAGCGAGACGCTCCACCGCCGCTCAACGCCGCTGACGCGGACACCCCGAGAAACAACACTTCCAGCGTCAACGCAATGGTGAGCAGTAGTCCCTGCTTTTCACCAGCAGCGAAGCCGACGCCGATTAACAACCCATCAAGCGCAATGTCGATTCCGAGTGCGATGAGCAGTGTCGTCGGCAAACCGGTTTTGGCGGTATCTACGTCCTCCGACCTTTTCCCGGTGAAAGCTTTGAGTAAAAGCATCACCACGACGCCCAGCGCGAACCCCGCTATCGTTTGCAACGGTAAACGCCGGTGCATAACCTCAGGTAACAGTTCGGTCGCGAGCGCGGCAAAAACCACGCCTGCCGCGAAGTGCTGAACCGCGCTGCGCATCCCCGCGCCAGGAGGCCGCAGCGACGACAGGACGCCTCCCATTACAACCGCAACAGCGGGAATAGCCGCGTAGGTCAGAACGTTCAGAAATGACATTTGTCGCACAGCCTATCGAAAGTTGCGAAAGCAACTTGAAAACTCAATCACCCCATCGCGATTGCTCACACCGCCGCCATGCTTACTCATTTGATGACGAATCGTACTGCGCTGGGCTTTTTGCCTTCAAGTGTGATTTCAAGTACTGCTTTCGTGCCAGCGCTGACGTTGAATTTTCCCTTCGCCTCTAGGGTGCTTTCGCCTGAAGGCATCAGTACAGTTTCTGTTTTTTCAGCACCGTTCAGCAAGGTGATCTTGGCCTTGGCACCTTTGGTGCTGATCATTTTCTTCTCCTCGTACAGGTGAACCGTGATTAGATCGGCTTTGGCTACGAGTTCCGCATCAAAGCCTTTGCCCTCGCTAACAATGCCGCCAAATTTGGGAGCATGATCGTGGTTACCTGCAGCGAATGCGGCTGGCGTGACTGCTATGCCGAGCGCCAACATGAGGACCGCCACTGATGTAGTTTTCTGTTTCATGATATTGCCTTTCAGGGTAAAAAATTAGAGTGCTTCTGCATCGCTATCGGCCACCAGACGTTCGGCCGATTGCCGACCAAACAACCAAAACATGGCTGGCGTCAAAAACGTATCGAGCAGGGTTGAGCTGATGAGACCCGAGAAGATGACGACGGCCACCGGATGCAAAATTTCGGTGCCTGGTTGCTCTGCTTCAAACAAGAGCGGTGCGAGCGCAAACGCGGTTACGAGCGCCGTCATCAGCACCGGAGCCAACCGCTCCAGCGAACCGCGCAGAATCATCTTGTGATCAAACGCTTCATTCTCAAAGTGCATCAGGTTGATGTAATGGCTGACCTTCAAAATTCCGTTACGCACCGAGATGCCCGCCAGCGTGATGAAGCCGATCAGCGCAGCAATCGACAATGGTTGCCCGGACAGCCATAACCCCAACACCGCACCTACCAACGCCAGCGGAATGTTGGCCATGATGAGCAGCGCCAGTGTTGAGTTCTTGTAACGGCTGTAGAGCACCACGAACATCAGAATGAGCGACGCGATGGATAGCAGGCCGACCAGCTTTGAGGCTTCTTCCTGCGCCTGAAACTGTCCGCCGAGCGTGACGAAATAGCCCTCCGGCAACTTCGTTTCGTTGACCACGTCGCGAATATCAGCAACCACCTCGGACAGCGCGCGACCTTGTGCGTTGGCGGACAGCACAATGCGTCGTTTGCCATCGTCGCGACTGATCTGGTTTGGCCCGTCGCTGTCTTCGATGGTCGCGATTTTTGACAGCGGAATTCGTCCGGTCGGCGTCTCGATGAGGATTTGACCAAGGCCTTCCATCGTGCGTGCGGACTCGGGCAGTTTCACGACCAGCGCAAAGCGACGACCGCCTTCAACAATCTGCGCAATTTTTTCGCCTTCGACGAGGCTTTGCAGCGTAGCCAGCACCTGCGGCGTTGGCACGCCATATTGCGCGGCCGCCGCGTTATCAACGCGAACCTTGATCTGCGGCGCGAGCACCTGCTTTTCTATCGCGAGATCGGCGAGTCCTGGAATGGCCGCAAGCCTCGCTCGCAGTGAATCCGCCTGTCCACGCAACACGTCAAGATCATCGCCAAACAGCTTAATCGCAATCTGCGAGCGTACCCCGGACAGCATGTGATCAATGCGGTGCGAGATCGGCTGGCCAATCTCGATCGCCGCCGGAAAATTCACCAGCTTTGATCGAATGTCTGCATTGATTTCGGCTAACGTGCGAGTCAGTTCACCTGAGCGTTTCAGGCCCACATCCAGCTCGCTCACATGGACGCCTTCCGCATGCTCATCCAGCTCCGCGCGACCGCTGCGACGACCCACGTGGGTGACCTCTGGCACCTGCTTAATGAGCACTTCCGCCTGCTTCGCGAGCGCAGAAGTTTCTGCCAAGGTCACGCCGGGGTTGAGACGCATGCCAATCAACAACGTGCCTTCGTTGAACGGCGGCAAAAACGTAGTGGCGAAGAACGGCACCGCTGCAGCAGCAACCAGAATCGTTGCCGCCCCCGTTGCCAGCGCCGCACGCGGACGTGCCAGCACGCGACTCAACGCGCCGCTATAGCTGTGTTTGAGCCACGCCAGAAATTTTGTGTCGCCATGATTCAGCGACTTCATGCGTGGCAGCAGGTAATACGAAAGCACCGGCGTCACGGTCACCGATACGATCAGCGAGGCTAGCGTCGACACGATAAACGCGATACCAAGCGGCACGAACAAACGCCCTTCCATGCCCGGCAACGCAAACAGCGGCACGAACACCAGTACGATGATGATGGTGGCGTAAAGAATCGCCGAGCGCACTTCCATCGTAGCCCGCGCCACGATCTCAACCGGGTTCAGGCGATGCTCGGGATGCTTGATGCGATCTTCCTTCAGGCGACGCAGCACGTTCTCTACGCCAACCACCGCGTCATCCACCAACCCGCCTATCGCAATGGCCAAACCACCCAGCGTCATCGTATTGATCGACAGTCCGAAATACTTGAACACAAGCGCGGTGACGAAGATCGATACAGGAATCGCGGTGAGCGCAATCACGGTCGTTCGCACGGTGCCGAGAAACACGAACAGAATCACCGCGACAAAGCCAGAGGCCGCAATCAACTTGCCGTTCAGGTTATTGATCGAGCTTTCGATAAAGCTCGCCTGACGAAAGGTGATCTTGGGTTCGCTCAAACCTGTCGGCAGCGTTTTCTTCATTTCTGACAAAGCAGTTTCGATGCTGCGTGTCAGTCCAATGGTGTCGGCGGTGGGCTGCTTTTGAATGCCGAGAATCACCGCCGGTTTGCCCTCAAAACCCGCATCGCCACGTTTGATAGCGGGTGCAAAGGTAATCTCCGCAATTTGCCGCAACAGAATCGGCTGGCCTCCTTTAGCCGTCAGCGCGAGATTGCGCAAATCATCCAGCTTCGATGTACGGCCCAGATTACGAATCAGGTATTCGCGACCGTTAATTTCAAGAAAACCACCGGACGTATTTGATGAATAGCCCTTGAGCGCAGCTTCCATCTGCTCATGCGTGATTCCGAGTTGCGCCATGCGCAGCGTATTCGGCTGCACTTGATACTGCCGAACTTCACCACCAATCGGGATCACCTGTGCAACGCCGGGAATGGCCATCAAACGAGGCCTTAGCACCCAGTCGGCATACTCGCGCACTGCCATCGGAGAGATTGTTGCCACATCAATCGGGATCGCAATCTGCATGATCTCGCCCATGATCGAGCTGATCGGCCCCATGCGCGGAATCACGCCCGTGGGCAATCCTTCTTCCATCGACGAAAGCCGCTCCGACACCATTTGCCGCGCACGAAAAATCTCGGTACTCCAGTTGAACGTGACGTAAATAAATGAAAGCCCTGCGCTGGATGTCGAGCGCACAGTCTCGACGCCGGGCAACCCATTCATCGTGGTTTCTAGCGGAAAGGTGATGAGCTGTTCCACTTCTTCAGCAGCCATGCCGCCCGATTCGGTCATGATGGTGACCGTCGGTTTGTTCAAATCGGGAAACACATCCACCGGCATTTTTGACAGAGTGAATGCGCCGTACACCATAAGCACCACGCTGCTGATCATCACCAGCAAACGGTTGCTCAGGCTGCTTTTTAAGAGCCAGTTAAACATACTGATTGGCCTCGATCAACGCACTTGGTTGATCAGCGTTGCGCCGCGTGTTGCGACACGATCTCCGGCTTTCAATCCAGCGGTCACCGCTACAGAAATGCCGTCCAGTGCTTCCATCATCACCACACGCGGCTCAAATTTCTCGGGTGCGGTTTTCACCCACACGATGGACTGGTTTGAAGGGCTTTTCATGAGCGAAGACGCAGGTACCGCAATCGCGCTTACTTTGGTTTTGCTCTGCACAAACACGCGGACGGTTTGCCCGATGGCTAGCGTTGATAGCGACGCATCATTCGCCTTGAACAATAGCGGCAGTGCCTGCTCGCGCAGCGTTCGCGTCGCACCCACGAAGGTCAGCGCCGCGCGCTTGTCGCCAATCGCAACCGTTGCCGCACCAATGTCCGCAGCCATTGCCGGATCGAATGCGAGCGCTTCAATGCGCAGCCGCGCCGGATCAATCACCTCAAACAACAGTTCGCGCGCATCAACCACTTGCCCGCTCACCACGTTAGCCGAAGCGATGATGCCGCTGATCGGTGCCACCAGGGTGTCGCGATTGCTGAGACCTCCGCCCAGCGCATTGGCGCGCGCCGTGAGACTGGCAATCTCGTTTTCGGTCGCCTCAATGTCCTTGCGTGGAATGGTGTCCGCGAGTTCCTTTTGTCGCGCCAGTCGTTTCTCGGCAAGTGCCTTGTTGCCACGCAATTCAGCGATCAGTGCAGTCTGGTTGGATCGCTCAATCTGGCCTGACGATGGAATGACGTAGGCCAACACCTCGCCCTTGCGCACCGCTTGTCCAGGACTAGGCAGGCCGCTTGGACCGGGCTCGATACGACCTGCAATGGTCGGTTGCACTTTGCCGCCGGCATTCGGATCCATCATCACCTTGCCCGCAAGTTCGGCCGTACGCGGTAGTTCGCTCTGCACCGTGAGCATCGTGCGAACACTGAGTTGTCGTTGCGCAGGCTTGGGCAGAAACACGCTGCCGTCGGGTTGCCGTTGTGGCCCGTCGGCGTTGGTCGCTGGGCCATTGTCGCCGTGATCATGACCTTCGCCAGCCGTCGATGGAGAGGACATCATCAATGAGGCTGGTAGCAGTGCAATCGTAAGTAGGTTACGCAAGTTCATGCTGCGACTCTCAAAAGATTGCGGCTATTACGGCGAATGGCTAACAATCGACGTATGCCGAAGAACAAGAGTAGTGCAAGCACAAATACACCGCCGCCCCACTTGGCTGCGCGCAGCCAGCCTTGCGTGTGCGTACTAGCGTCAGTGATGGGCGCTGTTGCGCCAGCGCCGTGAACATCCAGTTCACTGGTGAGCAAATCGCTATCAGCGCCTGCTTTGATGGTGAGCGTGATCGGGTATTCCCCTGCCTTGGTAAACGACTTCGCATCAAAGTGATACTCGCCAAGCTTCGTTTCGAATGTGCCTACGAGTTTGATGCCCGTGCTCTCTAGCTCCACGGTGGCATTAACCACGGGTTCGTTACTGGCGGAGCGGTCGATGTAGAGCACCAATTCATCCTTGCCGACAATGCCGACTGCTTCGAACATGTCCGATTGCGCGGTGAAGCGTGGTGACGCAGTGCCTGTTGTGACCGGCTTGGTCTCGCCGTGATCGTGGCCATCACCGGCCAGGGCGAGCGTAAAAAATAGGGTGCTCACGGTAACTGCGCAGCCTTTGAAAATAGTAGAAAAAGTCATGGCAACAGCCCCAGAGATTGATTGACGCGAGAGATCGCGTGCTTGAGTTCGATGTGTGCGCGGCTCAAGGCCAGATTGGCGCTGGCGCGCTCGCCTTCCGCTCGCAAGCGGGTAGGCAAGTCCAATTCGCCAAGGCGATATGCCTTGGCGTAAAGCGTCGCCACTTCATTGGCCAAGCGTCCTCGTTCGGTCAGTACCTCGATGCGCCGTTCTGCGCTGATCACGGCGGCTTGTGCGCTCGCCGACTCGGCTTCAAGTTGTCGGCGCAGCAGGGGAACGCTCGCTTGCGCCTCGGCCAATTCCGCGCCTGCCTGAGCGATGCGTGGGGCTGCGCGTTGCGTGCCGCCGAATGGGAAAGAGATGCCGATACGCGCCGTGGATGCACTGGCGCTGCCATTGCTGCGCTCGTTGGTGAGCGCAAATGAAACGGCAGGAGCGCCATTGGTCAGTGTGGACGCTTCGTTCAATTTCGCTCGCGCCAGTTGTTCCGATTGACCCGCAAACCGTAGCGACGGGTGATCGTTCAGCGCATGCAACGTAACGTTGCTGCGTGTTTCAACCACGTCCGCAAGTCGACGACCCGCAGCGTCGCCGATCAGCGCACGCAACACTTGCCGTGCAGCGCTCAATCGTTGTTCCACTTCAACGCGTGTTGATCGCAGTGTTTGCACGGTCAACTCGGCTTGCAGCGTGTCCACGCGCGCGGAGTCACCCGCAGCGGTGCGTCGCGCCGAGTCAGTCGCGACCAATTCCGCGCGTTTGACCTCATCATCGGCCAGCGACAGTTCACCCGCCGCCAATTGTGCCGCCCAATACGCCTCGCGAACTTCTCCCGCGAGTTTGAGCGCAAGCTGAGCGAGATTGGCTGCGTAAACGGCAGATTCGCCGCGAACACTGGCCACCTGGAGTGATCGCCGTGAAGCGGTAGCAATTGGCGCGCTGATCTCGATTTCAAATTCGCGCAGGCCATCGCGGTTACCGGTTTTAAGACCAGAGGCGATGGTCGGACTGTCGGCCAGCCATGAATCAGCGAGCGCTTCTCGCGATTGTCGCTCGCGTTGTCGCTCGCTAGCCGCCAGTGTCCACGGCTGTTGAGCCAATGCAAGCTGAAAAGCTTCTGCAAGTGTTATCGATGTGGAAGTAGTAGTAACGGTTGGTGCGGTTGCAGTGTTTTGAGCGACGACCGGCAACGCGCCAAAGCTGAAACAAATTGCTAATAGCCGTAGGGATTGAGCACGGCACCGTGCTCGCGGAAACAAGGACATGTTCGGTTCTCCAGAATCAAAAGATCAGGCGGGAACCGACGAGGATTACGTCCGACGCGGTCGCGTCAGAGGATGAAATTCACTATACCCCGTCGGTTAGACGAGGACAGACCAATTGGGGCGCTCTGGACGCTCGGTGGCAGCGTTACGATATTGCGTATCGCGACTAGTTGGGGTAGCCGAGGCAGCCTCCATGGGGCGCTTGAAATCCGCGCTCGTTCCGAGCATCGCTACAGAATGGTAGAAGTGGCAAGCACTACATTCACCGTGCGAGCGGGGCGAAGACTCATCTGCGTTATCGATGCCAGGTGTCGCCGTCATCTCATGCGAGTAGGATGTTGCGTCATGTTGATGGTCGCTACCCGCGTGCATGTGCGCGTCAATATTTGCCGCCAGTACAAACTGAAGCGGCAACACGCAAAGCAACAAAAGGATGATGAACCGGCGCATGATGAAACTTAGTTTACCGAATTTTGCGAAAGTTCCGATGTTCGCAATAGGCGCAACCCGTTGAACACGACCAGCAGACTCGCGCCCATGTCAGCAAACACCGCCATCCACATCGTCGCATTGCCAAATAGCGCGAGTCCCATGAACACGATTTTGATGCCGAGTGCGAGCGTGATGTTCTGCCACAAAATGGCATGGGTTCGCTTTGACAAGCGAATGGTTTCCGGGATACGGCGCAAATCGTCGTTCATCACGGCGATGTCAGCGGCTTCCATCGCCGTGTCGGTACCAGCACCACCCATCGCGAACCCAATATCGGCTTGGGCGAGCGCTGGCGCGTCATTGATGCCGTCCCCGGTCATGGCGGTTGCACCATACTGCTTTTGCATGTCGGCAATGGCTTTGAGCTTGTCTTCCGGCAACAAATTGCCTCGGGCATCTTTGATCCCAGCAAGACCCGCGACCGTGCTCGCGGTGGCGGCGTTGTCGCCGGTCAGCATGACCGGGGTGATGCCCAAGGCAATCAATTCAGCCACCGCCTGCTTCGATGAAGCTTTGATCGTATCGGCCACCGCGAACAGGGCGATCACGGCCTTGTCGGTCGCGAGCAACGTCACTGTGCGGCCCTGATTTTCGTGTTCTTGTAGCTTGGCTTCAATCGCAGGGCTACAAATGTCGCGCTCCTCAATCAGACGATGATTGCCGAGCCAATACTGTTCGCTATCAATGATGCCGCTGACGCCACGACCGGCAATCGCAGTGAATGCTTCGACCGTTTGCGGCGTGGACTCCAAGCCCGCTGCAACCGCCTTGGATACGGGATGATCCGATTGCGCGGCGAGACTATGCGCCAGCGTTGCTGTGGCTTCACGCGAATGGCTCTCCGCCAACATCTCGAACGCCACGAGTTTGGGTTTGCCTTCGGTAATCGTTCCAGTCTTGTCGAGCGCGATGGCTTTGAGATTGCGCGCTTCTTCGAGATACGTGCCGCCTTTGATCAGAATACCGCGTCGCGCTGCCGCTGCAAGTGCGCTCACGACAGTAACCGGGGTCGAGATTACCAAAGCACACGGACAGGCAATCACCAGCAATACGAGCGCTTTGTAGGCAGCGAGCGGCCATGTCCAGCCGAGCAACCACGGGGTAAGCAGCGCCACCGCGAGCGCCAGCGCAAACACGGCGGGTGTGTAGATGGCTGCGAAGCGATCCACAAAGCGCTGCGTCGGCGCACGCGTGCCTTGTGCCTGCTCAACGGCGTGGATGATGCGAGCCAAGGTGCTGTTACTCGCCACGGCTGTGATCTTGATCTCAAGCGTTGCCGTCTCGTTGATCGTGCCAGCAAACACGGTGTCGCCGGGTTGCTTGTCGACCGGGATGCTTTCGCCAGTAACCGGTGCCTGATTGATCGCGCTGTTGCCGCTGACAATCACGCCGTCCAGTGGAATCCGCTCACCCGGTTTCACTCGTATGACAGCAGCGAGTGCCACCGCGCTCGATAGCAGGCGCGCATAACTACCGTCCGCCTGCTTAACGTCTGATTCTTCCGGCGCGAGCGCCATCAGGCTCTTAATGGCGTTTCGCGCGCGATCTACTGATCTGGCTTCAATCAGTTCCGCAATAGCGTACAGTGCCATCACCATCGCGGCTTCCGGCCATTGGCCGATCAGGAAAGCACCGGTGACAGCGACCGTCATCAAGGCGTTGATGTTTAGCCTCCCGTGACGAAGCGCGCCAAACCCTTTGCCGTAAGTGGATAGTCCGGCAAGACCAATAGCGACGGCGGCGAGCACCATACCCGTGATCTTCCACAGCATGACGTCGGGCGCGAAGTACGAGAGCGCTTCTGCTGCGACGGCAAAGGCGAGTGCCGCGACGTAGCGCCTCACTTCTGACCAGCCACTTCCCGGTTCACTGCCGTGCTCATGGTCGTGATGATCGTGTCCGTCGTGCGAATGGTCGTCTAAATCGTGCGCCGCGTTGGATTGGTGAGTGTTTTCGGTGACAGGTTGCGGAAAAAAACCGGCCTTACGAATCGCCGCAAGGGCGGGTTCCAAGGCTGCGTCGTCAGCATCAATCGCAAGAGTTCGCGCACGAAGCTGAAATGACAGCGATCTGATACCCGCAATTGGCTCCAAAGCGCGTCGAATCTCGCCTTCTTCGGAAGCGCAATCCATCGTCGAAATTCGCCACAGGGTGCTTTGAGGCGAAGCAGCAGGAAGCGACGGATTCGTCAATGCGACATCCGACGCGGCGTCACACCACGTCGCATTTGCGCACGTGGGTTTGGTTTCAGGAATGTTGGCGGAAGACATAGCGAGGCCAATACAGCGACAGAATGATCGAATTAGAAACCCTGTAGCTACTACAGAGTCAAGCGTAAAATTCAGCCATCGTACGACACATTATCCAAGAGGCAACCATGCGCATCGGCGAACTTGCAGAATCCACCGGCGTCGAAGTAGAGACCGTTCGCTATTACGAGAAGTCAGGATTGCTGCCGCCTCCAGCGCGCGAATCTAATGGCTATCGAAGCTACGGCAAGACGCATCTCGAACGATTGGCGTTCATTCGCCATTGTCGAGCACTCGATATGCCGCTCGCAGACATCACGCGACTGCTCAATTTTGTGGACTGCCCCGCCTCTGACTGTGGCGATATCAATGTTCTGGTCGACGAGCAAATCGGTCGCGTCAGAGCACGCTTGAAGAGTATGCGGGCACTGGAGAGGCAACTTACTGCCTTGCGTCGTCAGTGCATCGAACCACATCCCACTGAAGAGTGCGGCATCCTGCACGAGTTGGTCTCTGCGGCGCATGGTGAGGCGTGTGCTTGTCACGCCGACTCACACGCTGCGTAATCTACCAACCGTTTGCGGTTACGCAAGGCAGGTTACGTGCTCCGTGCGTCAACGGTCTGGAGTCGTGCTCGTGTGTAAGGTCAATGTTGTAAATGTCAGCGGTGGCGTCTGCTGGTTGCCAAGGCGGCGACTGCTACGGCAGTACGGTCGCCCTATGGCGCCGATCATCCTCAGCATGTAAGTACAGAGCCGTCGTCTCAAGCGATGCATGTCGAAGATTTTTTTGAATAAATCGAAGATCGGTTCCCGCATCGGCTTGATGTGTCGCCGCTGTATGACGCAACCAATGCGTTGATGCGCGCCGAAGCACCGCCGCAGCGGCAGGGTCAACAGCGTTTCGTGCTTCTGCTGCGCGCTGGAACACATCCTTCACAATCAAATAGATCGCGGCCGACGTTAGACACGCCTCGCGATTCCCAGTGATCGACATCAGCAAAGGACTGGTATCGTCCGGTGCTATCACTGAGGGCAACCCATGAAACTCGCGATACCGTGAGTAGGCTTGCATCAACTCCGCACCCACAGGCACATCACCCTCAACGTCACCTTTGCCAACCACCCGAAGCCACCAATTCCCGCGTCGAAACATCACGTCGGTTGCTCGCGCCTTCGCCGCCTCCGATGCGCGCAACCCGGTGCCATGCAACAAACGCAACACCCAGCGCACACGCTCATAGTTCTGACGATCACGCGCTGTTGCTTGCGGCCAACTCTCCACAAAATCCAACACAAACTGCCACGTCCCATGATCAAGATAGCGCTCAACGCGCGCAGGCTTTCGGCCAGTCTTTCGCCGACTACGTAGCGCCAATGGATTTCCCGCCAGATACCCTGCTGCAACAAGGTATCCAAACAGGCCGGAAACAATTCCCATCGCATGGCGAACACTTCCAGCCGAGAGCCCCCGTTCGAACAGCCGACGATTGCTGCCATGTCGAGGCAAGTCACGACTCATCCATTCAGCCCCCGGATCCGCGAGAAACGTTTCGTAAGCAAGCAGATCTTCACGCGTCAAACTCGACAATGCCTTTCCGCGAGCGCGTGTGGCCCACAGCAGCAAACGCTCGACTTCTTTGCGATAGCTCCGAAGGGTGTGTGGTGTGTCGGCATACTCGGCAAGCCACGCACTCACCGCCTCGATGTCGTTCGACGCATTGAGCTGACAGGGTCCACTGCGCGAGCGGTTTGATCCGTCGCGCCCATCGAGCAATTCTGGGATCGCCAATTCGATTGCACGGCGTGGCACCGCTACCGGCCCCAAAGGCGACTGGGAATTCGTACGGGGAAGTGTGGGTACTAGATCGAGTGTTTCGATGCTCAATTTTGTCGTCGTCCGGTCTCGGCCATTCTGTGGATGGCGAATTGGGGAATACAGTCTATTGTATTTCGATAATGAGAGTTATCGTAAATATTTATTCGTGAGAGTTACACACATAACGTTATACGACAATATACTTCGGCCGATCAGTCGAATTCAAGGGTTCCGATATGAGTCGAATCAGCGATACACGAACACTCACTCGGGTGGCGGCGGCGAAATTGGTGTCGGCGGGCCACCGCGCGCACGCAATTACAGTCGATCTGATTTACGCCGAGATCAAGCAAGGCAGTCGCACGACGATCAATGACGAGCTCAAACTTTGGAAGGATGAGCAGGCAAAGGTCAACGCGCTGAGCGCGGCCCTCCCTGATGCGGTGAGCAACGCCATGCTGGCGACCTGGGCGGTAGCGGTCGAGCATGGCGCAAAGGCGTTCGATTCCCGACGTGAAGAGATGGAGTCTGAAGTTGCCACGGCGAATACGCGCGCGGAATCGGCAGAGGCGTCGTTAGCCGAGCAGCTCCGACGGGTAGAGGAGATCACTGCGCAATTGGAACAATCAGCGGCACGCGAACTCGCGCAACGTAGTGAAATTCAATCGCTCCGCGATGCCAAGGAAGCGGCTAACGAGCGCGCAGCTAGTGCGGAGCGAGAGACAGTAACTGCGCGCGCAGAGGCGCAGGCTCGCGTGGCATCCCTCATATCCGACCACGAACGGCAAATCTCCGAAGCGCGAGCAGGACTGACAAGCAAAGAGGCCGATCTACGGGCGGAGTTAACTCGAAACACTGAACGCCTCGAAGGCGTGCAAAAGCATGTGTTGATGCAGGTGGCCGATGCTCGCGAGGCTCAGAAGCGCGCGGAGGACCAGTCGATGAAGGCGACGCAGCGCGGAGAGAAACTCGGCGTTGAAATCGAACTATTACGCGCCCAGCTCGCGGAAACCCGAGCCACGCTCCAGGGCACGATTGCAGCACTGAAAGCGGCAAGCGCTGAGTCCAGTGAGCTGAAATTGGAGCGGGATACTCTCAAAGGGAAGCTAGACAACACGACGGGACAGTTAGAGGCTGTCAGTCAACAGCGCGACTCGTTGTCAAGGGAGCTTAGCCATGGCCAAAAAATCGTAGCGGCAAGCGCTCGGTCGCGCCAAAGCGCTACAAATAGCACGAAAAACATCAAAGCCTAAAAATTAGGCAATTTCTAACCCATTGATATTGCTCATACTTTTTTGCTCAACCGCGACAAATAGCACGAAAAACAATAACACCCCTTTCAAGGGATGGCACCGCGTTGCCCGGCGGTTGCAACCGCGCATCGACCTGCACCGCGAACATAATCTCCGCCGGATTGGCGGTAAGCAGATCGGCCTGCAAATTCATTAGCCGGGGCAGCGTGCGAAAAGGTATGCCCGTGCAACTCGCGAGCGTGAGCGAGAAAAACGAAAGTAGGCACAGAACTAACGATCGAGTCTTCATGATTTGCAAACTTTGAGAGATAAGATATTATTGCTACACAATAACATATTGCCTTTAAACAACTACACTTGGAGTCGCCGTTGTGCCAACGCTTGTCGTTCGAGGATTTCCGCCAGAGCTCTACCAATGGTTGCAACGCGAAGCGCAAACGCATCATCGGTCGACCAATCGACACACCATAGCCCTGCTCGAAGCTATCCGGGAGCGGCAGCGCGGAAGCGGGCCAGACGTGTCCGACGTTCAGGCGATACTGGATGAATTGCACGCGCGATTGACGGCGCTACATCGCAAGCTTGGGCCTGACCAAGAGGCGGCGTTTCTGAACATTCAAGATGGCGTCGTACGCGGTTCCGACGGTGACCAGCGGAGGCCTCGGCTTTGAATACGGGCATCGCAACAAATGCCAAACGCGCTTCACACCTTCCCGCGCGTGGACAACGTCGTTGCAATCAAGTGGTATGAGCGGTTTGGATTCAAACCCTAGGCACGAGATAAGCCCGTACTGAGGGTCGATGAGATCTACTACGTTGCCGTTCAAAAGTCGTTGCTCCTTTGCCCAGCGAGCGTGGTCACATCATGAGTCCGTCAGACAGCAACGGTCCGTACAAATTGAAGTTGGGGCGCAGGCAGTTTTCGTTGACTTGACAGGTCTGTGCTTCGTCAATGGGGCGAATGGAGGTCGGGTGTGTGACGAGTATTTTTCTTGCTGGGTGCCCTTGGGAAGTGCAAATGATCTGGCTCCACAATCGTCAGTCACGTCAGCAATTCATCAGCATCCACGTCTCGGTCATAGTCTATTTCCGGTGTACCTCACACAATTGCGTGCGGGGAGCGTCCGGACGATTCCGCGACAGGACTCGCTGCGCTATGCGCTCTCAATCCGCTCATCTGCAACGTTCGCCACCGTGCCGAAGGTAACCTTTTTGAACATCCTTGCTACCTCACTCTTCTTGGCCAGTGCCGTGGTCATGTCGTTGCTCGGCATTGCTCACCTTCTGTTCACCTTCTACGGTCCAAAGCTTCGACCTCGCGACCCTGATCTGCGGACTCGAATGGAAACAGTCTCGCCGATCATCTCTCGGGAAACGTCCATGTGGAGGGCTTGGATTGGTTTCAATGCCAGTCACAGTTTTGGTGCCCTTCTATTCGGTGCGATCTACGGCTATTTGTCCTTGCTTCATCGTGCGTTCTTGTTGCAGTCGACTTTCCTATTGTCAGTTGGTCTGCTTCTGCTAGTTGGCTACGTTGTGCTCGCAAAGCGCTATTGGTTCAGCACGCCGTTTCGCGGCGTTGTGCTCGCGGCAGTTCTTTATGTTTTCGGGCTCCTCGCCACTCTTCAGTGAGCACGCCAGACGCAGTTGCCCTGTGTTGCAATGGCCATGGAGTTCGCGGGTTTACGGCGCCGCACAAGATGTCGATGCCACTATGAGACTTGTTTCCTTCCTAGCAAACTTGAATGCCACTCTTGCCGTTGCGTCCGCGCTGGCAAGTGCCGCTCCCTTCACGCCGGCAATCGTGTTCTTCGTCGCGTACTCACCGCTCGCAGCGATATTTGCGCGGCTGCACCGAACTGTGTCTGTATTGGTTGTCGTTGCGGCCACAGTCGTGGCGTGGTTTCTATCTCCTCTGAGAATTCACGAATTGCACCAGGCTGCACCGATGTTCTGGATCGGGTGGGTTGTGGTGTGGTCGGTAATCACCATCTACGCGAGCGCGCGCAAGCGCACTCCAAGAATTCGCCGCCCAACGCGCGGTGAATTGTGATCCCTACGGAAATTCACTGGTGAACGGCGGAGAGCAGGCGGGTTGGAAACCGAACTCGAGGACGGGCGCGTTTTCACGCTGACACCTGGCATGTCCTACCAAGTTGGTGACGCCGCCGAAGCACACGAGTCGAGAACTATCACTGGAGCCAAATTGTTCAGAGTTGATTGATCGATGTTCTTCCCTCGCTCACGCAGAGCATCAACCCCAATGTAGTCGAATGAATTTGCAACATAGCCTTTCCATAACAGTTAGAAAGATATAAATGACTTGGACCCTAGCTGCTCGCGCGGCGAAATTGAACCCGTCGGTGATCCGCGAAATTCTCAAGGTCACCGAGCGCCCGGGCATCATCAGTTTTGCAGGTGGTCTGCCCTCCAGCAAGACGTTTCCTGTGGTCGAGTTTGAAGCTGCCTGTGCCAAGGTGTTGCGTGACGACCCCGTTGGCGCTTTGCAGTACGCCGCGAGCGAGGGCTACGGTCCCTTGCGTGAAATTGTGGCAGCGCAGTTGCCGTGGGCTGTCGATCCTTCGCAGGTCATTATCACCACTGGCTCACAGCAAGGATTAGACCTCGTAGCAAAGGTTTTGATTGATGCGGGAAGCCGAGTACTGGTCGAGTCGCCCACATACTTGGGGGCGGTCATGGCGTTCGCCCCTATGGAACCCGATGTGGTGAGCGTGGAGAGCGACGACGAAGGCCTCAAATTGGACGACGTCGAAGGCAAGGTCGACGGCGCACGCTTTCTGTATGTGCTGCCCAACTTCCA
>JAKPSO010000263.1 GCA_029571495.1 Pseudomonadota bacterium | reverse complement strand
CACGGAAACGCTCGTTCGACAAGATCGCAGCGCGCTGCAAGGTGTGCAACAGCAGCAAACGATCCACCGTGATGATCTTGGTGTGCGCTGACGGAATCACGCGGTTGTAATCCGGAAATTTACCGTCGATCACTTTGCTCGTCAGTTCGATGTTGCCGAAGCTAAAGCGCACTTGATTCGCCAGAATGTCGATCGAAATTGGCTCGTCAGTATCGGCAAGAAGCTTTGAGAGCTCGATCACCGTTTTGCGCGGAACGATGATTTCTTGCTTCGAGAAATTGCCTTCAACCGGCATCACCGCGTAGCTCAGGCGATGGCCGTCCGTGGCCACACACACGAGCTGATGTTTTTCGAGCACGAAGAGCATGCCGTTCAAATAAAAACGGATGTCTTGCTGCGCCATCGCGAATTCGACGAGGCGAAGCGTCGCCTTGAGCAGCTTTTGCGGCAGCGAGAAGCTCTGTAGCTGCTCTTGGCTCATGGTCAGGCGGGGGTAGTCAGCCGCGGGCAGCGTTTGCAGGCTGAAGCGGCTTTTCCCGGCCTTCACGGCCATCTTGCCATCCTTCGCGTCCAGCGAAATCTCGCTCGCCTCGGGCAGTGCGCGCAGCAAGTCCTGCAATTTGCGCGCCGCGACCGTGATCGACTGGTCGCCCGCGACCGGTACTTCAACCTTCGCTGAAATCTGCAACTCAAGATCGGTGGCGATGGTGTTGAGCGTGGTGCCTCTGTGCTCGAACAACACGTTGGCCAGAATCGGCAATGTTTGCCGACGTTCGACGATGCCGGAAACCGCCTGCAAAGGCTTCAACACCAAATCGCGAGGTATGTTCTTAAATTGCATATAAACCTAATCCTATTTAATAATGCGCGGCGGTTTCTGGGGATAACTGAAAAACAACAATAAATTCAACGGTTTACAACGAACCAAAGCGGTGTTGACGGGGGTTGTACGCTTTGCAAGCAAGTTGTGGATGAGAAAACCAAGGCGGGCTTTTTACCCACTTATCCACATTTGCTATTGCTTTATCAACAACGTTTCAACTCGCCTTTCACGGCCGTATTTCTGGCTCAGTCTCTACAAAAAAAGTACCGATCTAGCTTCGCAAAACCTGCAACAAAAATGCGAAGTCATGCTGTATCTGGGGTGTGCTTTCACGCAGCGACGCAATTTGTCGGCACGCGTGCAGCACGGTTGTATGGTCTCGTCCACCGAAGTTTTGCCCGATTTCCGGGAGCGACATCGGCGTTAATTCTTTGGCCAGCGCCATCGCCATTTGCCGTGGTCGAGCCACGATGCGCGAGCGCTTCTTCGAGTGCATGTCGCTGACTTTGATCTTGTAATAGTCAGCCACGGTCTTTTGAATGTTCTCAATCGAGATCTGCCGCGACTGCACCGCGAGCAGATCGCGCAGCGCTTCTTTCGCCACTTGCGGCGTGATCGAAACGTTGTGAAAGCCGGCATACGCGATCACGCGCTTCAAGCCACCTTCAAGTTCGCGCACGTTCGAGCGAATGTGCTTCGCAATGAAGAACGCCACCTGCTCATCCAGCGCCACGCCCACTTGCTTTGCTTTATCGAGCAAGATCGCCACCCGCATCTCGGTCTCGGGCGGCTCGATCTGCACCGTCAAGCCCCAACTAAAGCGGCTCTTCAGGCGATCTTCAATACCCTCGATTTCCTTCGGGTAGGTGTCGCAGGTGATGATGACCTGCTTCTTCGCCTCGGTCAGCGCATTGAACAGATAGAAGAACTGCTCTTGCGTGCTGCTCTTATTGTTGAAAAACTGAATATCGTCGATCAACAACAGGTCCAGCGACGTGTAGCTATTCTTGAACGCGTCCCACGCCTTGTGTTGGTACGCCTTCACCACGTCCGAGACGTAGCGCTCGGCATGGATGTAACGAACGCGCGCCAATGGCCGCTCGCGCAAGAGCTCGTTGCCGATGGCTTGCAGTAAGTGCGTCTTGCCGAGCCCCACGCCGCCGTAAATGAACAGCGGGTTGTACGCATCACCGGGGCTGCCCGCGACTTGCATCGCCGCAGCGCGCGCGAGCTGGTTGGCTTTGCCGGTCACGAAACTATCGAAGGTGAAGCTCGGGTTCAGCGTCGATTCGCGCGGTGGAGTCGCGATCAGCGTGTTTTGCGCCGACGGCTGAATCGGCGTGCCCGGCATGCGCACCGCGCTTTCAACCGAATCCGCGAATAGGTCGGTGACACCGTTGCGCTCAATCATGGGATTCACGGGTTGCGCGTCATCGCTCGGCGTTGTGGGTTTTTTCGCGCCCGCCTTGGCAACCGTCAAATGAATAGCGCGTGGCTCGTTGAAGTACGCGGCGGCCAGCGAATCAATAGTGCCGAGATAACGGTCTCGCACCCATTTGCTGATGAACGCATTGGGCGCGACCACCGTGATCGCCGAATCGCTCTCTTCCGCGCTTAAGACGCGAAACCAGGTCGAGAACTGCTGCGACGAAAGTTCCCTTTCGAAGTGATTGAGGCAGTGCGACCAGAACGTTGACATGGCAATAGTGCGCGGCAAGCGAATGCCACAAGCAACCCTACGTGAAATAAACCCCGAACCCGGAACCTAGCGAGCAATTTTCCGGTCAGCGAAGCCGAAAAAAAGCGCTCAAATTTTTGAGGCTCCAACCCGTGATTTTACCGCGATTACGGCCCCGGACGGCACAGTTATCCACAGGCTGAATGGGTCTAAACGCGACTTTCAGAATGCCGGAAGTCAGGCCGCTTTTCCTTTAAGCGTGATCCACGCGCCGCTCAGCGCCGAAGCCATTCCAAGCACAGTGAGCGCTTGCAATTGCAAGCCTTCGATCAAAATCGAAATGAGCACCGCACCAATCGGCGAGAGCACCGAGATGTACATCGTGCGCGCCGAGCCCTCGCGTTTGAGGAGCGTGAGGTAACAAAGGAAGGTAACGATCGTTCCGGCGAACGTCAAATACGCCAACGCCGCCCAAAAACTCGGCCGCGGATCGACATGAAAAAACTGCCCCGACAGCACGCCGTAGAGCACCGTCGCCGCCGCGCCGTACGCCATCGCCCACGCGCTGTAAGTCACCACCGGGACGCCGCGCTGGTTCAGCCGCATCGAGCAAATCGCGCCAATACTCGAAACAAACGCCGCCAACACCATCGCCGCCATCCCGCTAATCAGCGCGCCGCCGCTCCGGCCATTCAGGGCCGCGAGCGCGTCCGGCAAGAAGCAAAGCGTCACGCCCAACACGCCCAACGCCCCACCGATCCACGTGCGCGGCGCAACCGGCGTACCGTACGCCACGCGCGCCAGCATCGGTGTCAGAAACACCATCAACGTAAACGCAATCGCCACCATGCCCGACGGAATCGTCTCCTCCGCTACGTACGTCAACACGTAGCTAATGCCATACGCACACACACCGGAAGCCGCTGCCCAAGCCTGCGTACCGCGCGCCATCGCGATCGGCTCACCGCGTACAGCCAACCACGCGAACAGCAGCACGGACGCCACGGCAAAGCGCATCGCCACGGCGTAGGTCGGCGTCGTCACGCTGCCCAACTGCAAAGTGATGGCATAAAACGTGGTCGACCAAATCAGGACCGGAACGAGAAACAAAATCCAGCTACGTCGGGACATGACAGTTCGGGGCGCT
>JAKPSO010000792.1 GCA_029571495.1 Pseudomonadota bacterium | reverse complement strand
CTTTTTTGCGTGCGAGCACGTTCGGCGTTGAGCGATGCGAGGTCGGCAAATCCGCGCAGCACAATCAGTTGGTTCAGCGTGCCGATGTCGGTGAACCAGCAGCCAAGGAGTTCGCCTTTGGCCTCATTGCTCGTGCAGTAGGCCTGAACGTTGGTGGCGGCTTGGCCCGCAGTGCCGAAGGGCAGCGTCATCGTGGCGAGTTCGTAGTACATGGGTGTGTTTGCTTTCGTTGGAGAAGAGGGTAGGGGAACGCCCGCTGCGTGATGCGCAGCGAGGTAGCCGAAGGTCATGGCGGGGCCGAGCGTGATGCCGCCGCTAGGGTAGCGGCCGCCCATCATGGACGACATGTCGTTGCCGCTGGCGTAGAGTCCGTCGATGGGGTTGCCATGCGCATAGAGCACTTGCGCGTGGTTGTTGGTGCGTAGCCCGGCGAAGGTGCCGAGACTGCCGGGAACGACTTTGACCGCGTAGAACGGCCCAGCGTCGAGCGGTGCCATGCAGGGGTTGGGGCCAGCGTGCGTGCCATCGCCCTGAATGCGGTTGTACGGCGTTTTGCCCTTGTGGAAGTCTTCATCTACGCCGGTGACCGCCATCGCGTTGTAGCGCGTGACGGAATCGATCAAGGCGTCACCATCAATGCCGCAAACTGACGCGAGTTCAGCGAGCGAGCCGCCGCGCTTTAGATAGCCATTGGCGAGCATCGCCCCCATGGGCATCGGCGCAGGCTTGACGGCGCCCAAACCCCAATGGCGAATGAAGCTGTGGGTGCAAACGAGCCACGCGAGCTTGGGCGCGTCGGCTGGCAACGCGGCGAGCAAATCTGTAATGAAGTCGTAGTAGGAGTTCGCTTCATTCGTGAAGCGTTTGCCGTTAGCGGTGACGGCGATCAGGCCAGGCTTCGCGCGCTCGAGCAAATGCGGGAAATGCGTGAACGTTCCATCGCCACGTGGCACCAGCGACACCGGCGCGAGCGCGGCGGCCGCAACCAAATCATCGCTCACAACGCCGCCAACATCTTCGCCCAAACGCAGTCCGTCGCCCGTGTTGCCGCGCGACGCTGCGGACCAATGCTCGCTGCCTGTCGGCGCGTGCGGCAATAGCTTCGCCTTGCGCGCTGCGTCATGCGGAAATCCGCCACACGCAAGCACCACGCCGCGCGAGGCTCGAATTTCGATCTCAGCGTTGGGGCTCGAGACCACCGCGCCGACGACGCGTTTTCCATCTGCGATTAGTCGTTTCGCGGGAGAGGAGACGCGAATCTCGACGCCCAAGTCAAACGCCGATTTGGCGAGTGCTGCGACCAGCGCGTTGCCGTTCACGAGGTGCATCCCACGCCCATGCAACACAATGTCTTTGAAGTGACGCAGCACACGCTTGGTCACGTAGGCGAACGCGCTCAACGATCGCCTCGAATTGAAAAACTGACGAATGTCGGCGCCCGACGCAATGCCCATGCCCCATAGCGTCGTTTCGGCGAGGGGTGGCTTGAGTTTTTTGATGTGCGCGCCTAGCCTACGTCCATCAAATGGCGCTGCGCATACTGAGCGACCACCGGTGGCCGCGTGTGGTGTGTTGCCGTGAAAGTCGGGGATGACGTTGCCGTCGACAAATTGCAGCGCCGTAATCGAACGAAAAAACTCGACCATTTGCGGCGCGGTTTCGAGAAATTTTCGGGCGCGCGTTTCGTCAAATTGCGCGCCGAGCTCGTGGCGCAAATATGCGAGTGGTGCATCGATGGGTTCGAATATCCCCGCGGCCACGGCCAGAGGGTTGCGCGGCACCCACATCCAGCCGCCGGACCACGCCGTCGTGCCGCCGAATTCCGCCTCTTTCTCGATCACAATGACTTTGAGGCCCAGATGAGCCGCGGTGACCGCAGTCGATAAGCCGCCCGCCCCCGAGCCGATGACTAGCAAATCGCAGTGCTCAACGGACAGTGCGTTCACGACGTCAGACGGTATAAATGGGCTTGCGCTTTCCGCTTGCAGCGGCGGCGGCACCGGCCTTAGAAAAAAACGGTGATGCGCCGCTAGCCGCAGCGAGCTGCGCGGCGAAGGACTGTAATTCGGGCCCAAGCGCGTTCATGCGTTCGACCGTAAAGCGCACTGTCGGCCCGGCGACGCTGATGACGCCAATCGGCGGTTGGTTCGCAAGCTTGATCGGCGCCGCCATTGCGTTGAGGCCCGCGGTGAAGGTTTCGCAGGTGACGCTGTATCCGCGCTTACGGGCGTCTTGCACGTGTTTCAACACGGCCTTGAGCGTCGTCGGTGCGTTCGGGCCGTATTCGGCCGGAAGCCCCAGACCTTGCGCGGTAACGAGTGAGAGCGCTTGTTCATCGGTCAACGCCGACATCCATGCAAGTCCAGATGACGAACACGACAAGCGCGCGTCGCTACCCATGTCTGGGTCGTAACGCAGCCCCTGACGTGCGCCCTGCGCCCGCGCGACCCACGTCAAGCGCGTGTCATCAACGACTGCAAGCCGGACGAGTTCACCTGAAATTTCCGCCAAGCGATCAAGGAGCGGCTGCGCGATGTCGACGATGCCCGTATTACTCAAGAACGAGAGACCCATCGACACCAGCTTGGTGGTCAACGTGTAGTCACCGCGATCGCGCGTTTGCCGTACGTAGCCGCAGGCCACCAGGTCGGTCAACAGTCGATGCACGGCGCTGCGCGGAATGTCCAGCGCATCGGCGATTGCTGCGAGCTCCATGCCTTCGCCGTGCTGCGTAAGTAACTCCAGTATGCCCAGGGTACGCTCGAGAATTCCGTTCACGATTACTGGCCTCGCATAGCGTCGTTGTGCGTTGAAAGCTGATTTAGAACAAATTTCATAAATGGAATTGTATTCCAGTTACAGGATTTTGTGCGTAGAATGCGCTCATCGCAAATTTCCGCGTCGACCAACTGGCCGCGCGCGCATCGTCTCCCATCAATATGCTCGAACAGCTCAACGGCGCAACACGCGTGCACTTCATCGTGGGCGATCCCATCGCGCAGGTCAAATCGCCCGCCGGTGTGACGCAAGCCTACGCCGACCGCGGCCACAACGCGGTGGTAGTCCCAGCGCACGTCTCGCCGCCAAACCTCGCCGCGTGGCACGCGGGCGTTTCGCTGACGCAAAACGTTGACGGCATCATCGTTACCGTGCCGCACAAATTTGCGTGCTTCGATCTCTGTGCGACGGCTTCCGAGCGCGCGACATTTCTACACACGGTGAACACCATGCGTCGCAACGCCGACGGCACCTGGCATGGAGACATGTTCGATGGTCTGGGCTTCGTGGAAGCGATGCGTGACAAGGGGTGTGAGCTCGCGGGCAAACGCGCGCTGCTCATTGGGGCGGGAGGAGCGGGTTCCGCGATCGCGCACGCATTGGTGCTTTCGGGCGTTGACACGCTCGCGATTCACGACGAGAGCGATGACCGTCGAACAACACTCGTTGATCGCCTCGCAGGCCTCAACAAATCGCGCGTGATTCATGGATCGAATGACCCAACGGGCTTTGACATCGTGCTGAACGCCACTCCGATGGGCATGAAAGAGGGCGATCCTTTCCCGGCCGATCCGGCCAAACTCACCGCGAACATGTTCGTTGGCTGCGTCATCACCGCGCCGGCGATTTCTCCGCTCGTGGCTGCCGCGCGCGCCATAGGTTGTCTGACCTCAACAGGAGCGGACATGTTCGGTCGCGTCCGTGACTTGATGGTCGAATTTTTGTTGAGCCACTGAGATGCACGCTTCGCTTGATCGAATCGCGGACAACGAGAGCTTCGATGTAGTCGTCATCGGCGCCGGTGGCGCAGGCATGTCGGCGGCGCTCTTCGCGGCGATTGACGGTGCCAAGGTGTTGCTCGTCGAGCGCACGGAATACTTGGGTGGAACCACTGCGCTGTCCGCAGCAACGAGTTGGGTGCCACTGACCGAAAAGGGTTTAGCGATTGACAGCAGCGATACGCTTGAGAAGGCCGCGAAATTTCTCGACCTCGCGGTTGGAGAACGCGCGCCGCGCGACATGCGCATGGCGTTCCTTGAAAACGGTCACAAAGCGGTCGCGAAGCTTGAAGCGAATTCGCACGTGCAGTATCAGGTCCGTCCTGTGCACCCGGATTACTTGTCCGAGCTAGACGGCGCCGTGCGCGGAGGTCGAGCCATTGAACCGAAGCCATTTGACGGTCGTTTACTCGGCGAGGACTTGAAGCTCGTGCGGCCACCGATTCCCGAGTTCACCGTGCTCAACGGCATGATGGTGGATCGTGACGACATCGCGCACTTGCTGGCTATCACGAAATCATTCAAGTCGTTCAAGTACTCGGTCAAGATCATCCTGCGGCACATGGTGGATCGCATGCGTTACGGGCGAGGGACGCGACTTGTGATGGGCAACGCGCTGATCGCGCGCTTGTTACTCTCTCTGATCGAGCGCAAGGTTCCGATCCTCACGCGCACGACGCTCGAAGCGCTGCAACGTGATGAGCGTGGCGTGTTCGGCGTCGTGTTGTCGCAAAACGGCGTGCGTCGAACGTTGGCTGCGAGCGGCGGCGTAATACTCGCGAGCGGTGGCTTCAATCGCCATCCCGAGAAGCGCGCGCAAATGCTGCCCGGTGCCAACGTTGAGTGGTGCCCAGCTGGCCCCGGGCACACGGGCGCGGCGCTCGACCTTGCGCTTAGCGTTGGTGCGCGCTTCGGTGCGGCGGACTTGGACACTCCGGCAGAACGCGCGACACAGCCTGTGCAGAGCCACGCCTTTTGGGCGCCAGTTTCCACCCGTAAGCGCGCGGACGGAACAACCGCCGTGTTCCCGCACTTCATCATGGATCGTGGCAAGCCCGGCATGGTGACGCTCAATCAATGCGGCGAACGCTTCCTAAACGAATCGACGTCGTACCATCTGTTCGGCCTTGCGATGCAAGCCGCCAACAAGTCGAGTCCCTGCATTCCCGCTTGGCTCGTGTGCGACGCCGCAGCGTTGAAGCGTTACGGACTCGGCATGATTCGTCCCGGCGCGGAACCCGGTAAATCACTCGCGCCCTTCCTCGCCGACGGCTACCTTACGCAGGCGGCGAGCGTGGACGAACTCGCGGCGAAACTCGGTGTTGATCCCGTCGTGCTCGCGCGGACCTTCGTTGCGTTTAACGCCAGCGCCGCGCACGGCGACGACGCGGCCTTCCAGCGCGGTACGACAGCCTACCAGCGCAACAACGGCGACGCGAGCCTCGGTGGTAAGAACCCATGTTTGGGCGCACTCGAAACACCGCCGTTTTTCGCGATTCGACTGTACCCGGGTGACATCGGTGCTTCGACAGGACTGCTGACCGACATCCGTGCGCGAGTGCTCGACGCGCACAACGTGCCGATTACCGGGTTATACGCGGTCGGCAATGACATGCAGTCAATCATGGGCGGTACTTATCCGGGGCCGGGGATCACGATTGGACCGGGACTCACATTTGCTTACCTTGCGGCGTGTGACGCCATAACGCGATAAGTTGCGCAGCCGCGGCACTCGTGTGCCGTGGCGCTTGCAGCGTGATGTGATAATCCCAACAAACGGTTGAACACTCCCACTTCATGCATTTCTACGCGGTCGTCGCGCTGTCGGCGTTTCTTCTCTTCTTGGTTCAGCCGCTGATCGCGAAGCAAATCCTGCCATGGTTCGGCGGAAGCTCAGCAGTGTGGACCACGTGTATGCTGTTCTTTCAGGGGGCGCTGCTGCTTGGCTACGCCTACTCCGACGTGACGCCGCGTTCGCTCGGTCCGAAGAAGCAGCCGCGCATGCATATGGTGTTGGCTCTGCTCGCGTTGTTGACCCTGCCCATCCTCGCGCCTGAGAGCTGGAAGCCTGCAGGCGGCGAGGAGCCAGTGTCGCGCATTTTGATGCTACTGGCCGTGACGATTGGGTTGCCTTATGTGCTTCTCTCCACGACGAGCCCATTAATCCAAAGTTACTTCGCGCGTCTGAACCCGGGGCGCGACCCGTATCGCTTGTTCGCACTGTCGAATGCGGCGTCGCTCATCGCCTTGGTGGCGTATCCGCTCTCTATTGAGCCGTTCGTTGGCACGCGCGTGCAGGCGCTCGGGTGGTCGGCGCTTTTTGCGCTGTTTGTATTGCTACTCGCGGCGCTCGCGTGGCGCGTCAGTCGCGTCGACGCCGCTACCGCTGCTTCGACCGAACACGAACCGGCCGCGGTCGTGCCGCTCGGGCAACAAGCGCGCTGGATCGCGTGGTCTGCCGCGGGCTCGATGCTGCTCTTGGCTGTGTCGAACCACATCACGCAAAACGTCGCGAGTGTGCCGCTGTTGTGGGTGTTGCCGCTGACACTTTATCTGCTGACCTTTATCCTCACGTTTGACGGGACGGGCTGGTATCGCCGCGGTCGTTACTTCGCGGCGTTTGTCATGGC
>JAKPSO010000252.1 GCA_029571495.1 Pseudomonadota bacterium | reverse complement strand
GCGTTCTCGGCGATCTATCACCCGGTCGGAATTCCGATGCTGTTGCAGCACGCAACTAAACCTGGGGCGGTCATCGGCGTCAACGGGCTAGCCGGCAACCTTGGCATCGCGTCAGCGGCATTGCTCACCGGCTTACTTGTGAAGCACGCAGGCTGGCGAGCAGCGTTTGTTGTGCCCGGTGTTCTTGCGCTGGCGCTTGGCGTGTATTTCGCGCTTAGCGTTCCGCGCGAGGCGTCGTCGCCCGCGTCTCGAAAAAACACGAAGAAACTCAGTCTTGACCACGCAACGGTCGTCCGTGTGTTTGCCGTACTCACGTGCACGACCACGCTTGGAAGCCTGATTTTCAACTTCACCACGAACGGCAACGGCGAACTGCTGCGCGAGCGCATCCACGCCATCGCGAGCGACCCGGCGACGCTGGGCTTGCTGCTCGCGGGCATTTACGCCATCGCCTCAGTCGCGCAAGTCATCGTCGGTCGATTGATTGATCGCTTCCCGGTCAAGCGCGTCTTCCTGCCGATCGTTGCGGCGCAAGTCGTGTGCTTCGTGCTCGCTGCGAACGCGCAGGGCTGGCCGTTTTACGTCTTCGCCGTCGCTTACATGACCTTCGTCTTCGGCGCGATCCCGTTCACCGACGCCATCATCGCCCGCTTCGTCGACGACAGCATGCGCTCTCGCGTCGCAGGTCTACGCCTAGCCGTCAGTTTCGGCATCTCGTCGCTCGCAGTGTGGGCACTCGGCCCGTTCGTCAAGGCCGGTGGCTTCAACACGCTGCTCTGGACCATGGCCGCGATCGCCACACTCACTACCGTCGCCGTCATGTTTTTGCCCGCGCATGATCCGACGGAAACGACGGCTTAGCGCTACGGCCGCCCAAGCAACAAGTACGCACTCCTTCGAGCCCCCGTCGCCTGTCCGTAGCCGACATAGAACGGCCCCAGCGCTGTGTCGAGCCCTAAGAACAGGCTCGAACCGTACAGCGTTTTCGCCGCTGTACCGCTGCTATTAGGCGATTCAAGTGCACCCGCTTCGAGCGAACCGCCGAGGTAAATGCCGCGCCCGAATGCCGGTAGATTTCCGATGCGCCTGAATCCGATTACGCGCGCTAGAGCGACTTGATCGGCACGCAACTCTCCCGCGCGCAAGCCCGAAAGTTGCAGGAAACCGCCCAGCTCGAAATACGGATACGCGGACGGCGCCTTGCTGTACAAACCGCCAAATTTGAGCGCGACGTCGAGAGTGTTTTCGCCGAAGGTTTTCGCGTATTCGGATGACCATTGATAACGTGAAAAATTGTTTCCGGCACCAAAGCTCGTGAGCGCGCGATGCACGTTGGCCTCCACACGATAGCCGTTCCTCGCGAAGGTCGCCGAGTCACGCTGGTCGATCACCACGCTTGCGTGCATGCCCGATTCGTTCGCTCGAACTGTCGGTAGCCCCGGTTGCCCAATGCGCGGCGAAAGCGTCACGCGCTCGTACAGCGGGCCGATACGGAACTCTCCATAACGACCAAACGCAGCACCCAGATCGAGCGAGAAGCGGCTATTCAAGCCGCGATACTGCGCGACAGCGTACTCCGTAAAACCGTCGGATGTCTGCGAAATGTCTGCGACGCGGCGCTGCTGCTCAGCACCTAAGCTCAGGAACAGCGATTCGTTCGGAATCAGCGGTTGGTAGAGCTCCGTCGACAACCGCTGCGAACGGCCAATTTGCAATTCGTTGCGCCATTCCGCGCCCATTGAATTGAGCCAGCGCCGTGTGTGTGCGGCGACAAAATTAAACTCCCCTTGCCCACGGAAATCGGTGCCAAGATTGAGCCCAAATCGGAAGTAATTCGGTCCCCACGGTTTCTCTTGAACTTGCACCAGCAACACATTGCGATCGCGCTCGGTGAGGATGCGGTAATCGAGCCGCTCGAAATCGCCGCGCCCAGCCAGCCACGCGAGGTCGCGCTCGATCTGTCGACGATCGACCGGCGCGCCCGTGAGCACTGAGAGCTGCGCGCGAATCGTGTTGACACCCGCGTAAGTCGCGCCTTCGACGCGAATCTCGTCGAGCCTTCCAATCGCCGCACTTTCGCGTTCAGTGCCGAGGTGCTTTGCATACGCGTCCGTGTCTAACGTGTGTTTCGCCAATAGCGGCAACACACCGCGCACGGCCTCGGCGCCACGCTTCATCGCGTCGCCGCCAAGCTTGAAGTCCGCCGACGTAATCGCCGACAAATCGGGCACCACCAGTATGTCGTCCGCGCGCAGCGAGGCAATCGAGGTGCGCACGTTTTGCTCCGTGAGGATATTGAGCATTTGCATGCCGATGCCGAGGATCGAGCCGAGCTGCTCACGCGGCAGAAGCGGCGTTCCGATATTGACCGCGATGACGATGTCGGCGCCC
>JAKPSO010000244.1 GCA_029571495.1 Pseudomonadota bacterium | reverse complement strand
CGCGAGTTGATCCATCACCCGCATCGCCATATTCGTAGGCACAGCGAAGCCAATACCGACGTTACCGCCCGACGGCCCGATGATCGCGGTGTTGATGCCAATGAGTTCGCCGCGCAAATTGATGAGTGCTCCGCCGGAGTTGCCGGGGTTGATGGAGGCGTCGGTTTGAATGAAATCTTCGAAGCCTTCAATGTTTAGGCCTGCGCGACCCAGCGCTGACACGATGCCCGAGGTCACGGTTTGGCCGACGCCGAATGGGTTACCAATCGCGAGCACATAGTCGCCGACTTGAAGCCCATCAGACTCGCCGACTTTTACGGCGGTCAGGCGCTCGGCGGGGATGTGCAACAACGCGATGTCGGTCGCGGGATCGGTGCCGATCAATTTTGCGGTGAACTCGCGGCGGTCGCGGAGGGTTACGACGATTTTGCTCGCGCCTTTGATGACGTGATGATTGGTCAGGATGTAGCCCTTGCCCGCATCAACGATGACGCCCGAGCCCGAGGCCTGCGCTTCGCGGGGGCGATCCGGCACACCAAAAAAACGCTTGAAGAACGGGTCGCTGAACATCGGGTTGTCGGCATCGCCGCCGCGCGAAAGCGTGGAGATGTTGACCACTCCTGCAGCGGTTTGGTTGACGATGGGAGCGAGGCTTGGCACCGCGCCGTGCAGGCCTGGCGCGGCTTGGCGCGGCAGCGGTGTTTGTGCAGTCGATGCTGGCGCGAAGCCGAGCATGCCGAACAGTGCGAGGAGGGAGATGAAGAATCGAGTCATGAGCGTTGGTCTACCCGTGAGCGAAAAAAACTTGGCCACAGATTTACACGGATGAACACAGATTCCGGATCGACCGATGCGTCCTGCCGTGTAATCTGTGCAAATCTGTGGCAAAAAACTCGCGTGCTTGGTGCATCACATCACCGTTTATCGGTGGCGCGAAGTGTCAGCCAGTGACTACGAGATTATCCCGGTGAATAAGTTCATCGTCGTCAACGTAGCCGAGCACCGATTCGATCTCAGATGAGGGCTTGCCGATAATCCTCAAGGTCTCGCTTGCGCTGTAGTTGGCCAGCCCGCGTGCCAGCTCGCGACCTGACTGATCGATGCAGCCGATTACTTCGCCGCGCTCAAAGTCGCCCGAGACCGCGACGACGCCGATCGGCAACAAGCTTTTGCCGGCATGCAACAGCGCTTTCGTCGCACCCGCGTCCAGGGTAACGCGACCACGAAGCTGCAAATGGTCCGCGAGCCAGCTCTTACGTTTCGCAAGACTCGGCTCCGGTGCGTAGAGCAGGGTGCCGATGGATTCGCCAGCGAGCAGACGCTGCAAAACATCCTGCTCATGGCCGCTGGCGATCACCGTGTGGATGCCGGTGTTTGCTGCGCGGCGCGCCGCGAGGACTTTGGTGAGCATGCCGCCCTTTGAGATTCCCGTGCCAGTGCCACCGGCCATCGCCTCGTATTGCGTGTCGTCCGCGCGTCCCACGGCGATGAACTTGGCCGCCGCGTCCTTGCGCGGATCCGCGGTGTAGAGGCCGCGTTGATCCGTGAGGAGTACGAGCGCCTGCGCGTCAACGAGGTTGGCGACCAATGCACCTAGCGTGTCGTTGTCACCAAAGCGAATTTCGTCGGTGGTGACCGTGTCGTTTTCGTTGATGATCGGAATAACGTTGTGTTTGAGGAGCGCGAGCAATGTCGAGCGCGCGTTCAAGTAGCGCTTGCGATCGGCGAGGTCTTCATGCGTGAGGAGCACCTGGGCCGTGTGCAGTCCATGCGCCGCGAACGCTTGCTCGTACACGTTCACGAGACCCATCTGCCCGACAGCGGCGGCGGCTTGTAGCTCCGACATCGCCTTCGGGCGTTCGCTCCAGCCCAAGCGCGCCATGCCTTCTGCGACGGCACCGGACGACACAAATACAACTTCGACGCCTTTCGCACGAAGCGCCGCCACGTCGGACGCCCAGCGCGCAATGGCGCTGCGGTCAAGCCCTGCGCCGCCATTGGTGACCAGCGCACTGCCGACTTTGGCGACTACGCGTTTAGTAGAAGTAAGAATTTCGTTTGAGGACATTCTGCGTTGTAAGTCGTAGGGCGGACAGTGACGCCATCATGGACAAGGCGGGCCATTCCCGCGCTAGTGCTATTTCTTCGCCGCGCTCTTCGCCGCTTCAGCAGCGGTGGCGGCGGCCAGATGTTCACCAATGGCCCGCACGAGTTCTTGCGTGCCGGTCGAGGTCAAGCCGCTGATGGCGTACCAAGGTTTGGTCCAGCGCAGTCGACGCAGCGCGTCTTTAATGCGCGTGTCGGCTTCGGCGGGTTCGAGCATGTCCACTTTATTGAACACGAGCCAACGCGGTTTCTTGAACAGTACCGCGTCGTACTTTTTCAATTCCGCCGCGAGCGCTTTCGCTTCTTTCACCGGGTCAGCCTCGGGATCAAACGGCGCGATGTCGACGAGGTGAAGGATGAGCTTCGTTCGTTGCAAATGGCGAAGGAACTGATGGCCAAGGCCCGCACCCTCGGCGGCACCTTCGATGAGGCCCGGAATGTCGGCGATCACGAAGCTTCGGCCATAGTCGATGCGCACCACGCCCAAGCTCGGTGCCAGCGTCGTGAACGGATAGTCCGCGACCTTCGGTTTCGCGGCGCTCACCGCGCGAACGAGCGTTGATTTGCCCGCGTTCGGGTAACCCAAGAGACCGACGTCGGCGAGCACTTTGAGTTCGAGTTGCACGCGGCGCTTTTCGCCTTCTTCGCCGTTGGTTTTTTGCCGTGGCGCGCGGTTCGTACTCGACTTGAAATGCAAATTGCCGAGGCCGCCGGCACCGCCTTTGGCGATGAGTTCGCGCGCGCCATGCTTGGCGAGGTCGGCGAGTTGAGTGCCAGTCTCGGCGTCGGTGATCACCGTGCCAACGGGCATCTTCAAAATCAAATCGTCCGCGCCCTTGCCGTAGCAATCCGCGCCGCCGCCGTTTTCGCCTTTGTGTGCGCGGTGAATCCGCGCGAAGCGATAGTCAATCAGCGTGTTGATGTTCTCATCGGCTTCGGCGTAGATGCTGCCGCCGCGTCCGCCATCGCCGCCGTCGGGTCCGCCGCGCGGAATGAACTTCTCACGGCGAAACGACGCCATGCCGTTCCCGCCGTCGCCAGCGACCAAATCAATAAAGGCTTCATCAACGAATTTCATGGTGTCTTGGCCTTTTCATTGCCGTTCTGTGCGGTGGACTTCTCGTAGAGTTCGAACGCCTCGGCATTATCGCCGGGGCGGTTGCCGCGAAAGCGCAGCGTGTATTCCGGAGTGGGCAGCGAAATGGGTTCGCCACGATAACGCTGCAGCAACACGAAATCGCACGTCGCCTCGTTGGCCGTTTCGATCGGCTCGGTGACGCGATCAACGTGATAGCGCAGCATCGCCGCCTGCGAAGTCGAGAGTTCAATCGAACTGACGCAACCGGTCTTAGGCCAATGCGCGGAAAGTTCGGTGAAAACGCCGCGATAGCCCTTGATGTAATTGCCCGGATTGATCAAGAGCGCTTGCGCCACGATCCACAAGAACGTCACGCAGCCAGCCCAATTGATCATCGCGCGGCGCGCATGCTGGTCCGCCGGTTGAATCAGCGCGATCCAAATCACGAACGCGAGCAGCACCACGCCGTAGCCCAACCAAGGCGCGTTGCCTTTGAACCCCGGCACGTAGGTCACGATCAACCACTCCGCCATCATCGGCGGCCAGCCGAAGTACAGCGCACACGCCACAAGCACGACCGCAACGGCCGTGATGCCAAGCACCAAAATGCCGAACCAATCAATCAGCGCGTACCACGTGCGTTTCAGCGTGTCGACGCCAAACGCCGCCAACATCACGAGCGGTGGCAACAAGTACAACGTATGCGTTGCGCGCGGCTCCGTGAGCGTCGCAATCGCGGCGTAAGTGCAGAGCAGAAACACCACCGGCCCGATCACTTCGCCGCGCTGCCAACCGCCGCCAAACCCGCGCACACGAAGCGTCACCAGCCACACCGCAACGGGCCACGCGGGCCATGCGAACCAGAGCAACGTCCCCAAGTAGAACGTCGGCCCAAACGCCTCGCGGCCTTCGAGCTTGAGTCCAAACAGCGCCTCGCGCCACGCCGCAAAGCCTTCCGCGTCACGCAGCGAAAACGCGACGAGCCACAGCGCGCAAATCACTGAGCCGAAGATCAACGCGCGGACGAGGGCGACGCGGTGCATCGAATACACGGGCACGAAACAGAGCACCACGAGCGGCAGCGCAATCACCGTGAACCCAAGCGCAGAACGCGCAGCGAACGCCGAAACGACCGCGCCGACCATGAGCGCGGTAGCGCGCCGCGGAGCATCGGCGAGTGCTGCGCAGCCGAAGATCGCCATCGCAACGGCCGCAAACACCGTGATGTCCGGCCCGTAGCTGTGCGCGCGGTCGTACAGCCCGACGCAGCCAATCGTGATGATCGCTGCGAGGTACGAAATGTGGCCGCCGCTCCAGCGCCGCGCCGCGAACGCAAGTGAGGCCACGCCGAGCGCCGCCCACAACACGGACGTGATGCGCGCGGCTTCATGCAACGGGAACAATAATTCGCCAAGCAACACCAGCGGCGCGTTGATCCAATGAATCAGGATGATCTCGTTGTCCAACGGTTCCCCCGCCACCGCCGGGCGCCACCAATCCGTCGCGTCGGCCGAGAGGCCAGTCATCGCATCGAGAAGGCTTTGCAGGATGCCAATGTAGACCGGCTCATCGGGCTTCCACGGGTCGCGCCCGACGATGCCCGAGAGCATCCAAAACCCGATCAACGCAAACAGCGCCCATGACTTCCAGCGCGCCTTGTTACGGTCGGTGGG
>JAKPSO010000227.1 GCA_029571495.1 Pseudomonadota bacterium | reverse complement strand
CGATCAAATACGATCAGTACGCCTCGATCGTGCAACTGCTCGAAGAGAGCTTCCAGAAATACGCCGCGCGCCCCGCGTTTACCTGCATGGGGAAGACGATTTCGTATCGCGAGCTCGACGAACTTTCGCGCGCACTCGGCGCGTATCTGCAAAGTCTCGGCCTGCAACAAGGAGACCGCGTTGCGTGCATGATGCCCAACGTGCTGCAGTACCCCGTGGCGGTGGCCGCGGTGTTGCGCGCGGGCTTTGTTGCCGTGAACGTGAACCCACTCTACACGCCGCGCGAACTTGAACACCAGCTGAAAGATTCGGGCGCGAAGGCCATCGTTATTCTCGAGAACTTTGCCGCGACCCTGCAACAGGTCGTCGACAAAACGCCAGTGAAGCACATCGTGCTCGCATCAATGGGCGATTTGATGGGCTTCGTGAAAGGCGCGCTGGTCAACTACGTCGTGCGCAAGAAAAAGAAAATGGTCCCGGCCTATTCGCTGCCGACCGCGGTGAAGTTCAACGACGCTGTCGCCAAAGGCAAGCCGCTCGCGCTCTCGCCATCGAAAGCGGTCGCCGACGATCCCGCAGTGCTGCAATACACCGGCGGCACCACGGGCGTGTCCAAGGGCGCGACGCTGCTGCATCGAAACATCATCGCCAACGTGCTGCAATCCGAAGCGTGGATGCAGCCGGCCGTGAACAATCCAGCGAAACCAAAAGCGCCGGATCAACTCACGACGGTGTGCGCGTTGCCGCTGTATCACATCTTCGCGTTCACGATTTGCTATCTGCTCGCCGTGCGCACCGGTGGCTTCGTGATCTTGATCCCGAACCCGCGCGACATCCCTGGCACCATCAAAGCGATGAAGGGCTACAAACTGCACATGTTCCCGGCGGTTAACACGCTGTACAACGCGCTGGTAAACGACCCAACGTTCAAGGAGCTCGACATGTCCGAGCTTCGCGTGTGCAACGGTGGCGGCATGGCCGTGCAAAAAGCCGTCGCCGACAAGTGGCTCGCTGCGACCGGATGCCCGATTGTTGAAGGCTACGGGCTCTCGGAGACGTCGCCTTCCGCGACATGCAACCCAACCGACACCGATGCGTACTCAGGCACGATTGGTCTGCCGATGCCGTCGACTGAAATCGCGATTCGCGATGACGACAACAATCCGGTCAAGCAAGGTGAGCCCGGCGAAATCTGCATCAAAGGCCCGCAGGTCATGGCGGGGTATTGGCAACGCCCTGACGAAACCGCGAAAGTGTTTTCGGATGACGGCTACTTCAAGTCCGGCGACATCGGCGTCATGGATGAGCGCGGTTACGTGAAAATCGTTGATCGCAAGAAAGACATGGTGCTCGTCTCCGGATTCAACGTGTATCCGAACGAAGTCGAAGATGTCGTCGCGAGTTGCCCCGGCGTTATGGAATGCGCCGTGATCGGTGTGCCGGACGAGAAGTCCGGCGAGGCCGTCAAGGTCTTCGTTGTCAAAAAAGACCCGAACCTCACCGAGCAGCAAGTGCGCGACTACTGCGAAGCGAACCTCGCGGGTTACAAGAAACCGAAGTACATCGTCTTTCGCGCCGATTTACCAAAAACACCGGTTGGCAAGATTCTGCGCCGAGAGCTTCGCGACATGGATCGTAAGGCAGCGGCGTAACAAACTGTCGCCCAAAAAAAACGGCCCCGAGGAGCCGTTTTTTTTGCCGCGCCCAACGCGTTGGGCCGCTGTATGTCAGTCAACTAGGTACGCGTTCGCGGCGCGAATGTCGTCTTCGTTCAACACGCCGGTTGCTGCTTTCAAACGGATGTTGTTGAGCAATGCGTTGTAGCGCGCTTGCGCGAGATCGCGCTGCACTTGCGTGACTTGCTGCTGCGCGTTGAGCACGTCAAGATTCGTGCGCACGCCCACTTCTAAGCCGAGCTTCGTTGACGCCAATTGCGTTTCGGCGGATTTGAGCGCTTGCTGTTGCGCGGCAACGCCCGCAACGCCACTCGTTACGCCGAGATAGGCTTGGCGAACGTTGAGGCCGGCGGTGCGGCGAGCGGCTTCAAGATCATTGCGGTTCTTGTCGACCAACGCCAGCGTTTCGCGAATACGCGCACTGACGCCGCCGGTAGTGTCGAACGGCCAGTTGAAGGTCACACCGACCAAGCCGGAGTTCGTCCACGTACCCGCCCCCGACGTGGAACTGCCAGTCGATTGCGAGTGCGCGATGTTCGCGGTCGCGTCCAACGTCCAGCTCTTACCTGCTTCGGCGCGTTTGACATCGTATTCGGACACCGCTAGCGTTTGCTGCGAGATTTGCACCGCGTAGGCCTCGGCCTCGGCGCGCGTCACCCAAGCTTCCATGCTCGCGGGATTTGGCGCGGGCACTTGGGCATTGTTACGCAAGGTTTTCAAGTTCGATTCAAAGCGCCCCACCACGTTGCGCAATGCCCAGCGCGTACGATCAACCTCGTTCTTGGCTGCAATTTCTTGCGCGAGGACTTGGTCGTAGCGCGACTGCGCTTCGTTGGTGTCAACGATCGTCGCCGTTCCGACTTCGAAGTTGCGTTTGGCCTGTGCCAACTGCTCAGTCAGCGCGGCTTTTTGTGATTGCACCAAGAGCACGTTGTCCTGCGCCAGCAGCACGTCGAAATACGCCTGCGCGAGACGGTTTGCGACGTCCATCTCGGCAGCCTTCACCGCCAAGTCGGAGAGCTTCACCGCGACGTTCGCTTGCTCGATCGCGAGATCGTTGGCCGGACGGATCAGCGGCTTGTTGACATACGCTTGAACGCTTGCCGCAAGATAGGCGCGGTCGGTTTGCGCTTGCGGCAAATTGCGGACGTGAAGATCAAAGTAGTTGGCGTTGGCTCCGGAATTGATGCCGCTACTGAACCCATTGGCCGCTTCGGCCTGTGTCACGCGCTCACGCGCCGCTTGCAGGGAGGCGCGAGCGGCGGCAACCGCCGGATCCTGGCTCGTTGCCTCGCGGTAAAGCGAAAGCAGGTCAGCGCCGTACGCCGCGCCGGAGCTGGCAAGAACGCCCGCTACGGCTAGCGACACAGCTGACAGGGAGAGGATTCGGGTCAAGCGCATTAAAAGCTCCAACGATCACTAATCGGTGTTAATCAACAAAAAATACGGCAGTGCGGTCAATATCTTGGAACAGCGGGATCAACGGTTTGTGACCACGCATCAATACCGCCGCTCAGATTGATGAGGCCCTCGATGCCTTGGCTCGCCAAAAATTGCGCGCAGTTCATGCTGCGCATCCCGTGGTGACAAATCATCACGATGGGCTTGGCGCTTGCGTCCGCGCCCTGCATTGCGCGCACTTCATCCACCCGCCCCACCAAGGTCGACATTGGCAGGTTCACCGAACCGTCAATCTTGGCCAGTTCAAACTCCCACGGCTCGCGAACATCGAGTAGCACCGCTGCCATCAGCGTAGTGTCCGCGCCAGAACGACCGCGCGCCACCGACTGTGGGTCCAGCTGTCGAATCATCAGAATACGAACGCGGTAGACGTTGCGGCGTTGGTCAGCGGCGGCAGAACGGTTTCGAAGAGCGTACGGCTGCTGCGTCCACCGGACGCGGTGACAGTCGTAAGCGTGGCGTTCATCACCGGCAGTTTGCCGATCACGGCGAAGACTTTGCCGTCCGGCTTCAGCTGCGCGAAGACTTCTTCCGGCAGCACTTCCATCGAACCCGTGAAAACGATCACGTCGTAGGGTGCCGC
>JAKPSO010000142.1 GCA_029571495.1 Pseudomonadota bacterium | reverse complement strand
CGGGACTTTTCGGACCGGCCCGTGCCTCGGGACATCATTGAAAATTTCATTCGCGCCGCATGCACGGCGCCGTCCGGCGCGAACCAGCAGCCGTGGCATTTTGTGGCGGTGTCGAATCCCGCGATCAAGCATGCGATTCGCGTTGCCGCAGAGGCTGAAGAGCGAGAGTTTTATCTGAACGGCCGTGCTGGTGACGAATGGCTTGATGCGCTGGCGCCACTGGGGACCGACGAGCACAAACCGTTTCTTGAAACCGCGCCGTGGCTCATCGTTGTGTTCGGGCAGCGCTACGGCGTGACCGAGCAGGGTGAACGCATCAAGCACTACTACACGCCGGAGAGCGTCGGCATTGCGATGGGTATGCTCATCACTGCCGTGCATCACGCGGGGCTCGTCGCTCTCACGCACACGCCCGCGCCCATGAAATTTCTGAACCAAATCCTAAAGCGCCCCGAGCACGAAACGCCGTATTTGATACTCGTCATCGGCTACCCCGCCGACGGCGCAACCGTGCCCAACATCGCGCGAAAACCGTGGGAGCAGGTGGCGACGTTGCTGGAGTGATCGTTGAACGTGATTCGCCAATTGCGTGAGGCTCTAGTGCAAATCGCCGTCATCCCAGCGACGGCGGGAATCCAGACCTTACTCGCCGCTGTCACGTGGCGAGTGACCATGCGGATGCTGAATCGGTCTGGGTCCCCGCCTTCGCTGGGACGACAGGTTTCTGACGCATGTTGCTAATCGGGAGTCGAAATCGCCGGCATCAATCGACGGTACAGCTTTTTCGCTCCAACGACCGCCCAATGGTCGTAATCGGTACTTTTTTACTGTTCTCGACAATTAGAAAAAATTAACGCAAAGCGCCGTACGACGGTCGAAAGCGGCACAAAGCTGTAACGCCGCTACTTGATCGATTCGATTCCGGTTATGAATTTCGCGATCCCGCGCGCGCATTCCTGCGGGCAGGCCTGCAAAACCATATGCGGCGCGTCCATCTCCAGCGTCGTGACGTCGTCGCCGTAGAGTGAAATTTCTTGCGCGGACCGTCTACCGACGAGCCGGTCGTGCTCAGCCCGGAGGTAGAGCACTGGGACGGTGAGGCGGGTGAGCGCGTCTCGCGCATCGACGGTCGCGACTGCCGCCAACCGCGCGGCGATGGCCTTCGCGGGTACTTGCCTAAGCGTTGCTGCTAGCTCTGTGACGAGGGCTGCGTCGCCGTTGCCATTAAGCAGGAAGATGCGCGCCGCCACGTCAGGTACCTTGAAATATTTGAGTGGCCCCGTGAATCGCCTGGCCCAGCTCGGCAGCGCGAGCGGAGCGCGCACAAACGATGCGGCGAGCACCACGCCACGGCAGCGGTCAGTTTCTGCCGCCACGCGCACGGCGATCGGTCCAGAAAACGACTCGCCGAGCAAGACGAACGGGTCGCGTGCGGGGAGTCGGGCGGACACAAACGCGCACAGCGTGTCGTAATCCTGCGCCGGAGCGTCGTCGTATGAGATGACCTGTGTCGAAATCGAACTCGGCAACGCGGCGCGCAATCGTTCGAACAATCGACCCGTGCCGTCCACGCCGGGCAGCAGAATCAGTTTCATCGGTGTCGACGCTACGCGGCGTTACACCGAAACAGGCACCACTCCACCAAGTTTTTCGGTGATTTCACGGCCAGTGTGCGCCACGAGCGGGCCGAGTTTGAGAATGCGCTCATCGGTCAGGCGCGCGATGGGGCCAGCGAGTGAAATCGCGCCGATAGGCTCGGCGAATTCGTCGTAAATCGGCGCCGCGACGCAGCGCAGTCCCATCGCGTTTTCTTCGTCGTCGTAGCTATAGCCGCGCGCGCGAATCGCGGCGAACTGCGCGCGCAGTTTGTCCGGATCGGTGATCGTTTTTGAGGTCAGCTGCACGAGGTTTGAGTTGCGCAGCACAATCGCGAGTTCGTCTTCGGGTAAAGCGGAGAGCATCGCTTTGCCCGAGCCGCTCGCATGCGCGGGAATGCGCGAGCCCAAGCGCACGAGCATGCGCATGACTTCGTGGCACTGCACTTGCGCGATGAAGCAGGCGTACGTGCCGTCGAGGATCGAAAGGTTTGACGTTTCGCCGGAGGCTTCCATGAGTTTGCGCAAGTAGGCGTGACTCTCGCCCACGAAATCGCGGTTCGACACGAAAGCACAACCGACGCGATACGTCTTCAAGCCCACGTACCAGAGCCCGGAGTCCTTCGCTTGCGTCACGAAACCCATGTCAGCGAGCGTATTGAGCAACCGATGTGCGGTCGACGGCGGCAAGTTCACGCGGCTGGAAATCTCGGTGAGCGTGATGCCGCCTTCAGATTCCGCGAGCTTTTCGAGTAGGGTAAGGCCGCGCGTTAGGCTTTGCACGCCGCCGCTGGCGGAGGCGGCGCTACTCGCGCTGGCTTTGATGCGGCGGCCGGGCGTTTGTGCAGATTCGGCGAGCGAAGAGACGCGAGAAGGCATAGCGGTTGGCGATTTCGTGGAAGCGGGAAAGCGCACAGTCTATCGAAACCGTGTGGATTGTGGAATGAGATTGCACTAAGTGGAAATCGCTATCGTCTTCTTGGACGCGATGCGAATTTCGGGGGCGGCATGGATCGTTCGCGCAGCCGCGCTCACGCTTGATCGGCTCGCTTCGCTCGCGGATTGCTGGTCGCGATGAACGTGCTACTGCCGAACGCTCGTTGCGTTCATAACCGGCAGGAGGATGGCGCGTTGGCCTGTCTTGAAAATGACCCAATCGCTTCTAAGGGCGCGATTGGTGCCGGAGAGAGGAGTCGAACCTCCGACCTTCGCATTACGAATGCGCTGCTCTACCAACTGAGCTACACCGGCACTTTTCAGTTGAAAGCGAAGATTTGCATCTGTTTCAACCGCGCTACGAAGCAATTGCTGCTGCGTAGCCCATAATTATGCCATGACTAAAAAATCTTTTCATCAGCGATGAAGCTCGCGCGCATCATGGGCTTTCATGCCGTTAACGCGCGACTTGAGCGCCGCCCGGAAACCGTTGTTGAGATTTATGTCTCAACCTCGCGGCAGGACGAACGTTTGGCGCGACTCAAGGCTTTGGCGGATTCGCTCGACATTGAGATTCAAGCCGTGGACGCGGGCCGGCTCAACGCGCTCGCGCAATCGGACGAACATCAGGGCGTCGTAGCACTCGTTGAAATGTCGGCCGACGGCACGACTGGCGCGGACTTCGATACGGTGCTCGCCCGCAGCCTGAAAAAATCGGTGCCACCGCTGTTTCTGTTGCTCGACCAGATTCAAGATCCGCACAACCTCGGCGCCTGCATCCGCAGCGCGGACGCGTTTGGTGCGGACGCGGTGATCCTTCCGAAACACGGCTCGGCGCCGCTGTCCGCCGTCGCGCTCAAAGCCGCGAGCGGCGCGACCGAAACCACACCGATTTGTCACGTGAGCAACTTGGTGCAGTGTATCGAGACGCTGCAGCAGGCGGGCGTGTGGGTGCTCGGTGCGGAGATGGAAACCGAGGCGACGTTGTTCAATACGAAATTGACAGGGCCGCTCGCGTGGGTACTCGGCAACGAAGGCAAGGGCCTGCGTCGGCTCACGCGTGAACGCTGCGATGCGCTCGTTGCGATACCCATGGTCGGCGCGGTGGAGAGTTTGAACGTCTCGGTCGCAACGGCAGTGTGTTTGTATGCGACGCAGGCTGCGCGGGCAAAACCGTAGCGGAATCTAGCCCGTAAGCCTCGCGTCAAGACGGGTACTATTGCAGCTTCACGTGATACGGCTTGGCCGTTGATGTAATGCTTGCATTTGTCCTTCGAAGATTGTTTCAGGCGGCGCTCGTCATGCTCGCCGTGGCGGCGGTTGCGTTCTCGTTGTTTCGCTATGTCGGCGACCCGGTCAACATGATGCTGGGGCAAGACGCGACGCCGGAGCAGAAGGTTGAGCTGCGCGCGGCTCTGGGCCTTGATAAGCCGCTGTATTACCAGTTCGCCGTTTTTGTGAAGAACGCTGCGAAGGGCGAGTTCGGCTTGTCGTTGCGTCAAGCGCGTCCGGTCGCGACGCTGATCAAAGAACGGCTGCCGGCGACGCTGGAACTGGCGTTGGTCGCAAGTATTTTTGCCCTTGTCGGCGGCGTACTGATGGGCGTATTTACGGCGCTTCGGCCAAAGGGCGTGCGATCGCAGTTCCTACTTGCGGTGTCTCTCATCGGCGTAAGTTTGCCTACGTTCTTGATCGGCATTTTGCTTATCCTCGTGTTCGCGGTCTTGCTGCAATGGCTGCCGTCGTATTCTCGAGGCGACGTGTTGACATTCGGTTGGTGGACCACGGGTTTCTTTACGGTCAGCGGGCTGCGTTCACTAGTGCTTCCGTCAATTACGCTTTCGCTGGGCACGATGACGCTCATCATGCGCTTGGTACGCAGCGAAATGCTGGAAGTTCTGCGCACTGACTACATCAAGTTTGCACGGGCGCGAGGCTTGACCAATCAGGCTGTGCACTTCGGTCACGCGCTTAAGAACACTTTGGTTCCGGTGATGACGATCATGGGTTTGCAGATCGGATCGATCATCGCTTTCGCGATCGTTACCGAGACCGTGTTTCAGTGGCCGGGCATGGGCTTCTTGTTCATTCAATCCGTTCAGTTCGCGGACATTCCGGTCATGGCCGCATACCTCGTATTGATCTCGCTGGTCTTCGTCACCATCAACTTGGTGGTTGACCTTTTGTATTACGTGGTGGACCCTCGCTTGCGCCAAGAGCGCGCGACCGGTGGTCACTAATTTATTCGTTAAGGTTTCAAGATGTACAACCCGAGCAAAGTCACCGAGGCCATCCGCGAGTTTCACGGTGACCTCACCAAGATTCGACGCGACATTCACACCAATCCCGAGCACGCGTACAAAGAGACGCGTACCGCGGCCATCGTCGCCGAGCGCTTGAAGGCCTATGGCGTCGATGAGGTTCACACCGGTATTGGTGGCACCGGCGTCGTTGGCGTGATTCGCGGCAATCGTCCGGGCAAGCGCGCAGTCGGTTTGCGCGCGGACATGGATTGCCTCGCGATGAACGAAGAAACGCGTTTGCCGTATGCATCAAAAAATCAGGGCTACATGCACGCTTGCGGTCACGATGGTCACACGACGATGGGCCTCGGCGCCGCGCGGTACCTCGCGAAGACGCGGAACTTCGCGGGCACGGTTTACTCGGTATTCCAACCCGCCGAAGAGGGCATGGCCGGCGCGAAAGCGATGATGGATGATGGCCTTTTCACCCGCTTCCCCATCGATGCGTTTTACGCGTTGCACAACGCGCCGTGGGTGCCGTACGGCAAGATGGCCGTGCGCAACGGCGCGATGATGGCGGCCGCCGATCGCATGGAAATCACGATCGAAGGCAAGGGCGGTCACGGTGGCATGCCGCAGTTCGTATCCGATCCCGTACTCGCTGCTGCGCATGTGATCACGGCGTTGCAATCGATCGCGTCGCGCAACGTTGACCCCGCCGACTCGGTCGTGATCTCGGTGTGCGCGATGGAAGCGGGGAAGATGAACACGTACAACGTGATCCCTCGCGAAGTGCGAATGGTCGGCACTGTGCGTACTTATCGCAAAGAAACGCAGGCGCTGGTCATCGACAAGCTGAAACTCATCGTCGAGAACACCGCTGCCGCCTTTGGTTCGGTCGGTCGTGTGAACTTCATTTTCGGTTACCCGGCTACGGTGAACCACGCGCGCGAAGCGGCACTGTCGGCGGATGTCGGGCGTGGCGTGTTTGGCGCGGACAACGTGATCACAGAAATCTTTCCGAACACGGGCGGCGAGGACTTTTCGTTCTTCTTGGAGACGGTGCCCGGTGCCTACATCTGGATCGGCCAAGGCACGGACAAGAGTTGCCCGCTCCATCATCCGGGCTACGACTTTGATGATCGCATCATCCCGAACGGCGCAGGGTTGCTCGCGGCTATCGCTGAGCGTGAGCTCGCCGAATAGAAAGACCAACTGATGCTTGCCATCCAAGTAATGCTCTGCGTCTATGCTGCGGTCATAGCAATCGCGCTCGTTAGCTGGGTCATCATGCCACGCCTGAACGACTGGCTTATGCGTCACGGCGCGCGCGACCCGCAGTGGCTTCTCTACAACGACGAGCCGCCGGGCTTCAAAGAGATTTATCGAAAAGGCGACGAGGGGAAAAAACTATGAAGTTGAACGATTTGCCGCAAACCTTCGTCGACGATCTCGTCGCGATTCGACGAGACATCCACGCCAACCCGGAGCTGGGGTATCAGGAAACGCGCACCTCGGCGTTGGTGGCCGAAAAGCTGCGTTCGTTTGGCGTTGACGAAGTGCATACGGGCATTGCCAAGACCGGCTTGGTTGGCGTGATTCGTGGCAAGCGCAGCGGTGGTTCGATTGGTCTTCGCGCGGACATGGACGCGCTGCCGAT
>JAKPSO010000214.1 GCA_029571495.1 Pseudomonadota bacterium | reverse complement strand
TGCGCCCGGCGGCAGTTGCACGTTGACCAGCATCGTGCCTTGATCTTCGCCCGGTAGGAACGAAGATGGCAAGCGTACGTAGAGCAGTGCGGCAGCGGCGACGATTGCAACGTAGATGATCATCATGCGCCCGCTCCAACGCAGAAAGCGGGCGACGATGCCTTCGTAGCCGTGCGACGTGCGTTTGAAGAAGCGGTTAAACCAACCAAAGAAGCCGCCCTTTTCCATGTGATGGCCCTTAGCCACGGGCTTCAAGAGCGTTGCGCAGAGCGCGGGCGTAAGCGAGAGCGCCATGAACGCCGAGAACGCAATCGAAATACCCATCACCGCAGAGAACTGTCGATAGATGTTGCCCACTGATCCACGGAAAAACGCGAGTGGCACAAACACCGAGATGAGCACCACGGTCACGCCGATGATGGCGCCCGAAATTTGTCCCATCGCTTTGCGTGTCGCTTCGAGCGGTGAAAGACCCTCTTCGCTCATGATGCGCTCGACGTTTTCCACGACCACGATGGCGTCATCAACCACAATGCCAATGACCAACACCATGCCAAACATCGTGAGCACATTGATTGAGAAGCCCAGCGCTAACAGCATCGAAAACGTACCGAGCAAAGCGACCGGCACGACAATCGTCGGAATCACCGTGTACCGGAAGTTTTGCAGGAACAAGAACATCACGAGAAACACGAGCACGATCGCTTCAAGGAGCGTTTCAGCGACCTGCGAGATCGAAAGCCGCACGAACTCCGAGCTGTCGTACGGAATGCTGTACTTCACGTTTGGTGGGAAGTAGCGCGTGAGCTCATCCATCCGCGTGCGGATGGCCTTCGCGGTGTCCAGCGCATTTCCGGTAGGCGCGAGTTGCACGCCGATGCCGACAGCCGGCTTTCCGTTGAGGCGAGCGGCGGTGGCGTACGCCTGTGCACCAAGCTCCAGACGCGCGACGTCTTTGAGCCGCACCGTCGAACCGTCGGTGTTAGCGCGCAACACGATGTTGCCGAATTGCTCGATATTCGCAAGTTGACCCGGCACCACCACAGTCGCCGAAATCGTCTGCCCCGGAATGTTGGGCAGATCGCCGATACTGCCGCCCGCGATCTGCGCATTTTGTGCCGCGACTGCCGCATTGACGTCCGCAGTCGACAGCCCAAAGCCCGAGAGTTTCGCGGGATCGACCCAAATGCGCATTGCGCGCTCGGAGCCGAAGAGCTGCGCTTGTCCGACGCCGGGGATGCGCTGAATTTCGGGTAGCACATTGCGCGAGGCGTAATCCGAGAGCGGCACCACCGTGTAGTCCGGGTTCTCCGACGAAAGCATCGTGAAGAGCAAGAAGTTCGTGCGCGCTTTGTCGACGCGAACACCTTGCTGCACCACGACGCTCGGCAGTCGTGGTGTGGCGCGCGACAAGCGGTTTTGCACGTCGACCTGCGCCAAGTCGGGGTTCGTTCCCGGCTCAAAGCTCAGGTTGATCGTGCCCGTGCCATTGGCCTGCGCTACTGCCTCCATGTAGGCGAGGCCGGGAGAGCCGTTCATTTCGCGCTCGATCACTGCGAGCACGGCGTCCTCTAAGGTTTGCGCGGAAGCGCCGGGATAAACGGCCGAGACAACGATGGTTGGCGGCGCAACCGGCGGGTACTGTGCGATCGGCAACTGCGTGATCGAAACCGCGCCCGCGACCATGATGAAGAGCGCGATCACCCACGCGAAAATGGGGCGGTCGATAAAAAACTTGGCCATGACGCGCCTTTA
>JAKPSO010000194.1 GCA_029571495.1 Pseudomonadota bacterium | reverse complement strand
GCCTTAGCGAGCGCGATCATTTCTTTCACGGAGGTCGCGGGGAACGATGGATTCACCAGCAGCACATTCGGGAACAGCGCGATGACGCCAATCGGTTTGAACGCTTTGTCACTGTCGTATGGCAGCTTCGCAAATAGCGCGGGGTTCACCGCAAACGATGACGCATCGAGCATCAACGTGTAGCCGTCCGGCGCGGCCTTCGCCACCGCGCTCGCGCCAATTTGCCCGCTCGCGCCGGGCTTGTTTTCGATCACAACCGTCTGTCCAAGTGCTTCACCGAGCTTCGGCGCAATGAGCCGCGCCATCGTGTCAGCGCCGCCGCCCGGCGGATAGGTCACGACGAGCGAGATGGGCTTGGTCGGCCACGTTTGCGCGTGGGCAACGCAGGCGGCGATGGACACGGCCAGCGCCGCGAGCGTACGAATAAAGGTTGATTTCATGGGGCGGGTTTTGTGGATGAATAAGAGTGGCGCTGCATGTGCAGATCACGCAACAGATCGCTTCACAGCATAATGCAAATCACCATGACCGAAGAAGCTACCGCGACGCCGCAATCGCATGCATGTGATTGTCACTTCCACGTGTTCCGCGCGCATGAAAGTTCGGGCGGCGCACGCTATGTCCCTGCCTACACGTCGACGCTTGACGATTGGGCTGACGCGGCGCGGCCGCTCGGCGTCACGCGCGGAGTAGTCGTGCAGCCGAGCTTTTTGGGTACCGATAACACGGTCTTACTTGGCGCACTTGCAGCGCGTTCAGACACGTTGCGCGGCGTCGCGGTAGTCGCGCCCGGCGCAAGCGTGACGGAGCTTAAAGCGCTACACGCGGCCGGTGTGCGTGGCGTGCGCCTCAACTTTGCAAGCGTCGGCGATGACACGGCAAAGTTGCGCGAGATTTCGCCGCGATGGTGGCCGGCGCTGATCGAAGCCGAATTGCATCTCGAACTACACACCGACGTCGGACGTGCTGCTGCATTGTTGCCGCTCATTCCGCGCGAAATCACCGTCGTGCTCGATCACTTTGCCAAGCCAAAAGACATCAGTGCACGCGACGAAACTTTGCGCGCCGTGCGCGACCGCAATTCGGCTGGCACCGCGACGTTCGTGACACTAAGCGGTGCTTATCGTCAGAGCGTTGAAAACGCATTGCGCTGCGCGGAGATTACATCGCTCTGGCGCAATGAAATCGGAGTTGCGCGATTATTGTGGGGCAGCGATTGGCCGTGCACGAATCACGAACATGCAGCGAACTACGCTGCATTATTTGAAGCGCTCAACGCATGGCTCCCGTCCACGGCCGACCGGCGCGCGGTGCTGTCGGACAACCCAGACTCGCTTTATTGGCGGTAACTAGTAACGGTCTCGCACGTTGCTCACTGAGTTGTCATTGCTCGGTACGGTTCCCAAGAGCACAGGTTTCAGGCTGTCATCAATCGGTTTGGGCCCGATCCAAATCTGCAGCAATGCTTGAAAGAAACTTTCGTCCGGAAACACATCACCTACACGTTTGCCGTTGACGTTTACCGTCATGCCGCTGCCGGGCACGAGATCGACCGTGATCGTGTTGCCTTTCTTGAGCGACGGAATCATGCCGAAAATCGCGCCGAGCTTGAGCAGACTATCAAAGTGTTTTTGCTGTTCCGCCGCCGACAAATTCGCGCGCATCCCACCGAGCAGACCTTTCGACAACTCGTTGGCGTTGATGTCACGTAGGAGCGAAAGCGTGACCCGCTTCGGTCCTTTCAGCGCGGCGATCTCGGCGCTAGTATTGCGCTTTTGCGGCAGGTAAAGTTGGGCAACATATACACGCACAAAGCCAGCCGCTGCATAGCGAATGCCCGCGCCGTTAAGCACCAGCTCCTGATTCGCGAGCCGCGTACGCTCGTCAACGTTCACGCCCGAGACGTCGAGCGCAATCGCGTTTGACGTAAACAGTGCAATCAATACCGCGAGCGCAAACGCATGCCATCTTGCACGCCGTGCAGCCACGAAAAACATAACAGACATAGCTTCCTCCTAGGACGAGGCTTCAATGAAAGCGCCGATACTAGCCGCGCGATCGAAGGGTGTCACCGAGCGCAAAGCGTTTCATACTCGACTTCTTGCGCATTGGCGCAAATTCGCATCAAGTCAGGCGGTCAACGTAGTTTGAAACGGCTACGGCTTGGGATGTCATTGACACACCGAAGCGCGACGTCAAGCACGCACCATCCAAGCATGCTTGATTCGCATCAACGCGCCCGCGGTGGTGCCGACGTAGCCTGACGTTTTAGGAGCAGCGCATGAAATTTCTCATTCCCCTCGATGGATCAGACCTCGCGTTGGACGCCGTCCGGTACGCCGTTCGCCTCGTTCACGCGGGTTTGCATGCGAGCTTTGTGCTGGCGAACGTGGAGGAGCCTGCGGGAGTCGTGGGCTTACTCATGATGCCCGATGCGTTGGCGCGTGAAGAAGTGAATCAGCATGTGGGCAACGAAGCGCTTGCACCGGGCGCGGCGCTGCTCGAAGCGGCCGGCGCAAGTTTCGAGCGCGAAGTTCGCACCGGCTACGCCAAGTCCGCGCTCATCGATATCGCCGAGTGCTACGGATGCGAAGCGATCATCATGAGCGCGCGTGGTTCAAGCGCGGTGCGCAGCGCCCTGCTTGGATCGGTATCGCAAGGCATCCTCCATTCTTCGAAGATTCCGGTCACCATCGTGCATCACGCATAGCGCCTCGCCTAAGCGCGGTGCCGCGGAGCGATTTCGCGACGGTTATCTCTTGGCAAGTAACTCAAAACAGGTGGGGCTAAGCCCCGCACCGACGTGCGCGTAGCGGCGCACGGACGAGGATCGGACATATCTGAAATGCGCTACATCGAGCGCAGTAATGACCCCGTCATGTTGGCGCGTTCGTATCATTTGTCAATCGCAATTGAAAACAACACGGCGCGTCGCGCCGATTCGATATCGGGGGACTGAATGAATTCGTCACGTAGTTCGTACTTAGCGCTGGCAACTATTGTCTGCTCACTCTTATTTGCACCACAAGCGTTCGCGCAAGTTCCGGTCAATGGCTGTCAGTTCCAACCCGCGGAGCTTTCGAAGGCGCTGGGTACAACCTTCGGAGCGGGTCAAGGACAAAAGGGCATCGGCCCGTCGTGCACTTACACGTCGGTCGACGGAAAACAAAAACTCTCCGTCGTGCTCTTTCCGACGCAGAGTTCGTTTGACGCAGTGCGCACGGTGATTGGACCAACCCGCAGCACGCAACTTGCGGCCGTTGCGAAGGATGCCAATCAAGCGCACATCGTCTATTCGTCCGACGCCACACAAGTTGCGCACATCGCATACATAAACCGCGGTCATCTCGTGCAATTGCGCTTGACGATGGCTCCAAGCGCCATGCGTCCGGTGGAAAAAGTCAACACCAAATTGCTCGAACTGCGCCGGGTCTAAACAGCCAATTCCGATGCCGATTTTCCAAGGCGAATCGGCAGCGAAACGCTACGCGCGTAGCCACCACTGCACGATGCGCGCAGGGTTGCCGTTCATCGTCGTGGCATCGCGTTCAACGCGGTGTTCGACAGTAAACGCGGCAAATAACTCGTCGAACCACGGCATCTCATGATGTCGCACTGTGCCACCGTCGGGCAACCGAAAGGTGCCGTAGTCCCACGGCTCGGATTCGTGCGCTTCACGCGAAAAAGCATCGTAACGAGCGATGTTGCGCGCGTCCGTTTGCAACGGATAGTCGCTGACCAAGAGGAGCCCGCCGCGCTTCAAGACACGGCGCAACTCCGCGACGAGCGCCCGTTGCGCGTCGCGCGGTGGAATGCACGTCAAGACAGCGAACAGCAACACGGCATCGAACGACGCGCCGTCGTAAGGCAGCGCCGCACCATCGACAAGCGTGAACGAAACTGTCGGATGTTCCCGCACCGCAGCCGCAATCATTTCACTTGAGAAATCAGCTCCCTCGACGCGTCGATAACCATGCGCAACGAGCTCGCCGCACAGTCGTCCGCGCCCACAACCGTAATCAAGAATCGCCGCGTCGCGCGGTACCGTGCGCTCGAAGCGCGCGATATCGAGCGGATGCGAAAACACCTTGGACGCCGCCGATTGATTCCAGAATTCAGTTGGGCTCGCCAGCGTGTCAGTCGTCAAAGCTGCGTCCTTGCGTGTTGAATGCCGGTTGAAAATAATCGATCAACTGACGCTCCAAAACAGCGGGGCCCGCGGCGCTCGCCCAGCGAACCCACATATTCGACGGGGCGCCGTCACGACATTTCTGTTGAATTTCCACCAACAGCAGCGCCTTGCCGGCATGGCGCAATGACGTGTTCACACGGTTACTGCCCGCCCGCGGCGACATCACGGTCATCACCGCCGGGTCTACCAGATAACTTTGCACCCGACTGTTCAACGACCGCGCTTTCCCCACGTAAAGAACGCCCAAATTTCGCTCCAGCGCGCCGTCGAAATTCGTGAACACATAGACGCCAGAGGCATGCGGCAAGAGACTTCGGTTGCGCCGCAAAACTTCGATCGTCGTGGGCGTCGACCAATTAATCGCAGTCAACCAAGCGGGATCATTCATCGAAAAGTCCTCCGTTCGAACGAGCGGCCTTCATGCCTTGAGTGCAGCGTATCCGATCTATAGCGAGTAGGAAAGCGCCGCGATGGACGGATTTGCGCGAGTCGCGCGCTAGCCTTCGTGAATGGTGAGTCTCTGCGGATAGTGCAAGACTTGTCCGTCGAATGGGCGCAACAGTGGTACGGCGAAAGCGCGTAGCGCTAGCCACTGTCGTCGCTACCGCCCACCGGTACCGCGCGAATACCGCATCTCCCACTTGACCTCATACGTTGCGCCGTCGTGTTCAATGCGCATCACGCGATCAAAATAGTTCGGAGTAATTTTTCCGTAGATGAAATGCTCCGCTGTAACGGTGCGCCCCGGGGCCAGCACGTTGTTGTCAAACATTGGCTGTTTCACCAAGTCGCGTGGCTGCAAGCCTGCGCCCCAACTGTCGCCGCCGATGGCGCTTGTCTGCCCCACGATGGTTCCCGCTCCGTAGCGCAAGCCGCTGGCGTAATGCTTGAGCGTCACCGGCTTGGTGGTCGGATTGCGGAACGTCACTTTGTAGAAATCGGTGTCGACGTCGTCGGGATTGTGCGGCAGCCGCGTCCGCGCATCGAGCGGTTTCTTGCCTACGTAAAGCAGCTCCACCACAAACACCTCATGCCCCTGCGCGTCGCGCGCCACGGCACGCGACGGCTCGTCGACGGCGAAGGCGGGAAGGCTTGATGCGCCGAGCGTCAGCAGTGCCAATGCAGCGAGCACGTTTCGCATGGCGCAGGTGAAGGCGGATAGGTTCGAAGTCATGGCGTGGCGGGCACGAGCCCAGCGTGGATGTTGCGCGCAATGTTAGCCCGCGAACGCGGCGCGGAACGCTGTCGGTCGCGTTACTCGTCGCGTCGCCGCAGTAGGGCGGAACGCTTGCGGTTCCGCCTCTTGTCCACGCCGATGGCAATTCAACCGCACACCACCTGCCATCACGTTCGGCAGAACCGCAAGCGTTCTGCCCTACGGCGCTAAGCTAGTCCGTACCGCGCCTGTATAGAAACAATCGCGGCCCGTGCGGAAGCTTTCACATCACGCTTTCGCGAAGTAAGGTTCTGGCGAATAGCTGGAATTGAACGCGGCGTACCAATTTGGTTCAAAGTTGAATGGCAATAGATTTTGTCGTCTTGATCGTCCGTCGACTCAAGTAACGAGATCAATTTTTCTTCGGCGACAGGCGAGTCGCAATTCTTCAGTGCTCGTATCGCAGCGTGGCGCACGAGCCATCTCTCGTCGTTTAAGAAAACAAATATTGGTTCAAGCGGAACGTCAATGGGTTTGTGTACTTTCTCGACGCTCGCCAGCAATGTCGAGAGTGAAAATTCGTTCTGTTCGAGCGCCGCGTAACGCATCAACGCATGAGCGAACCGCACGTCTCCACTATTCTTACCAACGGTGCCAAGGATGAAGTAAGCGGCACTTCGCTCCTCCTTCGATTTGCTTGCGTCCGCAATAGCTTCGAGATCGTCAAGCACTTCTGCATTGGTGACTTTCTCCGCCTCCCGGAATGCATGCCATGAAATCGAGTCGTCAGAATTCTTGACGCTCTCCTTCAGCGCGATGCGCCGGATCAGGTCCGCAACATAAGCGCGCCTCGTGGTCGGATCGTCAGGGCTTAGGTTCCCACGAAGCAGTCGATCCAGAATTACGCCGATTCTCATGTCTCTCCCGGTTGCAAAACGCTGGTAGGTTGACGTTCACCGTACCCCACGATTTCCCACGAGGCTACGTTCATGGTTCGACAGGCTCACCACGAACGGAGCGCGCATCAGCGGTAGACAGGAAACCGCGCACAAAGCGCCGCCACTTCTCCGCGCACTCGTGCAATCACCGCTTCATCATTCGGCGCATCCAAAACGTCGGCGATGAAATTGCCTACCATCTTGGCTTCTGCTTCTTTGAACCCACGCGTGGTGAACGCGGGTGAGCCCAAGCGGATGCCGCTGGTGACCATGGGCTTTTCTGGATCGTTCGGGATGGAGTTTTTATTGCAGGTCATGTGTGCTTTGTGCAGCACCGACTCTGCGTCTTTGCCGGTGATTTTTTTGGAGCGCAGATCGACGAGCATCAGGTGGCTTTCAGTGCCGCCGCTGACGATCCGGAGGCCGCGTTCGACGAGCGTTTTGGCGAGCACGTCAGCGTTTTTCAAGACTTGCGCCTGGTAGGTTTTGAATTCGGGCTTAAGCGCTTCGCCGAAGGCGACCGCTTTGGCGGCGATGATGTGCATCAGCGGGCCGCCTTGTAGGCCGGGGAAGATGGCGCTGTTGAGCTTTTTCGCGAGGTCTTCGTCGTTGGTGAGGATGATGCCGCCGCGTGGGCCGCGCAGCGTCTTGTGCGTGGTGCTGGTCGTGATGTGCGCGTGTGGCACGGGGTTCGGGTAGACGCCCGCGGCGATGAGGCCCGCGTAGTGCGCCATGTCGACCCACAAGTACGCGCCGACTTCGTCAGCGATTTCGCGCATCTTGGCCCAGTCCCATTTCAGCGAATACGCCGAGCCACCGCCGATGATCATCTTCGGTTTGCACTCGTGCGCTTTTGCGCGCATCGCGTCGTAGTCAATTTCTTCCGTGGCGGTGAGGCCGTAGGCGTTGGCCTTGAACCACTTGCCGCTCATCGACAGCGCCATGCCGTGCGTGAGGTGGCCGCCTTCGGCGAGCGAGAGGCCGAGGAACGGGTCGCCCGGCTGCATCAACGTGAAGTACACGGCGGCGTTAGCCTGCGCGCCGGAGTGCGGCTGCACGTTGGCGAACTTGGCACCGAACAGCGTTTTGAGGCGCTCGATGGCAAGCGTTTCGGCGACGTCGACAAACTCACAGCCGCCGTAGTAGCGACGGCCAGGGTAGCCCTCGGCGTATTTGTTCGTGAGCTGCGAGCCTTGGG
>JAKPSO010000192.1 GCA_029571495.1 Pseudomonadota bacterium | reverse complement strand
TTCTGCGTTTTCCATGATTCGCGAACAGACCGCAAACGGCGGCAGAGTACCCGAGCCCGGGCGATACAGCTTTATAGCTCAAACGGCGTTTCCACGGCGCTTTCGGCCGAATCGTGCCATCTGTTGACTTTCTCAATAACTGACCCAGAACGACCGTTGAAAAGCCGTTACCGTGGAAAAGCCATAGCCGAAACGAGGAGCTTCCTTGGTGGGCCGCTCAAGCCTTCGGCGCCTGCCAAAGCTCAAACTTGTTCCCCTCAAAGTCGTAGCCCCAACCAATGCGGCCATGCTCTGATTCTTCGATGTGATCTTCTACGCGGATGTCGGCGGCGCGCAGTTGGTCGAGCATGGCGTCGAGATCAGCGACGCGCCAGTTCAGCATGGTCATTTGGCGTTTCGGCATGTAGTCGCTTTTCTCTTCGAACACGCACCAATGAATTTCTTCACCCGCGGCTTGTACGAACGTCGCGCCGCCCCAGTCGGTCACGTCGACGCCGAGGTGGCGGTAATACCATTTGCGTAGCGCTTCGGCGTTCTTGGCGCGCACGAACACACCGCCGAGTCCGAGAACTTTTTGTCTGCTCATTTTTCGTTCAGCGCTTTCTGGAGTTTTCGGCCCACGCGCAGCAACAATACCGTAAGGATGATCGCTCCGATAACACCGCCAGCGTAGCGACCCCACGGTTCGCGAGTGACTAATACGCCACCGATCATGCCCAGCGCACCGCCGGAAATGACGCCGGTGATGATGCAGGCTAAGTACATAAATCCACTCATTTGCGCGCTCTCACTTCCTCAACAGCCTTCTTCGCCATCGCTTCGACATAGCTGCCGTAAAAATCAAAATTGGCCACGCCCACCAGCGGGTCGGCCAACAATAGTCCGTTGCCATCGACCACCATCACGGTCGGCGTGAACGTGCCTTTTCGCTTCTGCGCGAAAGCAATGTTCTCAATCGTTTTGCCGTCAAAATCGATCAGCGATTTGCCATCGTCCACTGTGATTTGGCGAAACTCAATCGCCGCACGCCATCCGGCATCACGAAACATTGGGACGATCACTTCACGCAGCGCACCGCGGCAATAGTGGCAGCCGGTCAGATTAAAGAACAACAGTATCGGCTTCTTTTCAGCATTCGCGCGATCGCCATCGGCCTTCAAGTCCTTCGCCACGGGCAAGATTTTTTCCCACTCGCGGCTGTTCGCCGCCAGCGGTTTCGCTTCCTGTGCAGCATCTGCAGGTGTCCCGGCCGAAGCCAGAGAAAAACTGGATGCGATAATGCAGGCCACGACGACCGTCGCGCCACTCATAAAACTACCTGCAAAACGCATGAGCGAATCCCTGATTATTGCCACCCGTGAAAGTCCTTTGGCGCTTGCGCAGGCCCATCACGTGAAAGCCGAGCTTGAGAGTGTAATTCCCGGGCTCTCCGTGAGCCTCTTGGGCATGACCACGCGCGGAGATCAAATCCTTGACAAACCACTGGCGAAGGTCGGCGGTAAGGGCTTGTTCATCAAAGAACTCGAAGTGGCGTTGCAAGAAGGCCGCGCGCATTTGGCCGTGCATTCGCTGAAAGACGTGCCGATGGTGTTGCCGAAAGGCTTCTCGCTCGCCGCGATCCTGCCGCGCGAGGATGCACGCGACGCGTTGGTCTCGAACAAATACCCGTCTCTTTCCGACATGCCGGCGGGTTCGATTGTGGGCACGTCGAGTTTGCGCCGCGCGGCGGTGCTCTCGCGTGCGTTCCCGAAACTGAAATTCGAGCCCGTTCGCGGCAACGTGAACACCCGCATGGCCAAGCTCGACAAGGGCGACTTTGACGCGCTTATTCTCGCTGCGGCTGGCTTGATTCGTTTGGGCATGAGTGAGCGCATTCGTGACCGCCTGCCCATTGAGCTGTCACTGCCTGCGCCGGGTCAAGCCGCGCTTGGCATCGAGATCGTGAGCGACGACGACGACACGGCGGAGATCGTCTCCGAACTCGATCACGCGCCAACGGCGGTGGCCTGCATGGCGGAGCGCATGGTCAGTCGCCTGCTCGGCGGCAGCTGCGAATTGCCGCTCGGTGCATACGCCGATTTCGTCGATGGCGAGAAGCCGTTGCGTCTGCGCGCGTTCGTTGCCAACCTTGACGGCAGTGTCTGCGTTAGTGCCGAAGCGTTTGGCACACCGGACGCGCCGGAGGCGCTCGGCGAACACGTAGCCGAACTGCTCAAAGCGCAAGGTGCCGACAAAATTATTGCGAGTTTGAAGTAGTTTCCTTGTCTTCGGTGGGAGCGGCGGAAGCCGCGAAACCCCTAACCTAGCTCGATCGCTCATTCGCGGCTTCCGCCGCTCCTACACAGTGCGCCGGATATTGCGCTGCTAACGCTGGAGTTTTGATGACTACTGATTTTCATTTGGGCGTTGCACAAAGCGCCACAAGTGCAGGCCCGCTGGAGGGTGTGAACCTGCTCATCACGCGTCCGGTGATGCCGGCGTCGCGCACCGCCACGCGTGTCGCGGCGCTCGGTGCGACGCCGCTCATTTTTCCGACGCTCATCACCGAGCCCGTCGCGCCTGCTGACGCGGCGCCGCTCAAAGCCGCGCTTGCGAGTTTGAGTCAATGCTACGCCGCGATTTTCGTGAGCCCGAGCGCCGCCGAAATAACGATTGCGCCCCTCTCGTCCACGCCCCTGAAACTCCCGGCCTCGCTAAAGGTTTTTGCCCCTGGCCCTGGCACAGCCGAGGAGTTGGCGCGACTTGGCGTTACCAACGCACAAATGCCCAGCGAGTCGTTCGACAGCGAAGGCTTGCTTGCATTGCCGGATTTGCAAGCTGCCGCTGTGAAGAGCAAACGCATCGTGATATTTCGCGGCAATGATGGTCGCGAATTGCTGCGCGAAGCACTCATTGCCCGCGGCGCAACCGTCGACGCGGTTACCGCATACACGCGCCGCGCACCGAACACGCCGCCCACGGGTTTGCTGGAACTTTTGCGCGCTGGAAAAGTGAACGCGATTTCAGCGATGAGCAGCGACGCCATCACGAACCTCGTTCCCCTAGTTCCCGTCGAGGAACGCGCGGATCGCTTGTTCAATACTGCGGTCTACGCGAGCCACGAAC
>JAKPSO010000182.1 GCA_029571495.1 Pseudomonadota bacterium | reverse complement strand
GCTCGATGCGCTGCACGGCGGTCAGCCCACAGTTGTGCGCGATGTCGGTGGCCTTCGACGACCACCGCGAAATCGTGCCCAAACGCGGCACCACGAGGAACGAATATTGGTGCCCCTCGCTAGGCGGCGCGTCCGCACCGTACGCCAGCAGCGCCTCAAGCTGCAAGCGCTCCTCCCGCGTCAACTCACGGTTCGCAGTGACGAAATGCCAATACTCCGCGTCAATCGCCGTGACCTGCTGCGCTTTGAGCGCCGCAACGAGCTTGTCTTGACGAAACTGGGAAAGCGCAGCAGAGCCGCGAATGGAAAGAAAAGGAACGGACATGGGCGGCGATCAAGTGCCCTGCGCGCACTCGTCGCAAGAGGCAACAAGCAAGGGCAGAAACGTGGCGGGAAAGCTTGATTTTAGCGGGGTGGAGAGGTTTGCCTTCTAGCGAGCAGAGCGCCGCCGCCCTCATTCGCGGATCGTCCCAACGCTCCCGTTCGTGGTGAGCCTGTCGAACCATGAACGCGGTGGCAAAAACTCCTGGGTGCGACTGACGCGTTCTTCACAATGCACAAGCAACATCTCACGATGCCGAAAAAAATCTAATGCACAAATCTGCATGACAGCTTTATGCCTCCAGTGACCGCCAGGTGGTCGTTCTCGCTGTTTTTATGTGTATATTGACTAGCTAATAAATCAAGCCGTAACGGCCGCCCTTCGGTCGGTTAGCGCGAAAAGCTGTAGCGGGGATTTCACACGCCAAACGTCTCAGAAAGCAGTCGCTGACGAACGTAGGCGGGTCGCGACCCAGCACACTCGGCAGCCAGCAGGCTTGCTGGGTTTTCAACCCAGCCTACGGGGTACGGGCTATTTCGCACAAAGGTACAAAACCTTATGGGTCGTGCCCTGCGCCTGTCGCTCCTCGGTCAGGAATAGTTCCGTCTTTGCTTTGACGAGATCAGACAGCTTCTTGTAACCGTAAAGTCTGGAGTCAAAATCAGGTTGCAACTTTGTTAAATAGCTCCCAAAGGTGCCCAAGTGCGCCCAGCCGCCGTCGTCGATTGACTGCTCAAGCGCCGTAAGCAGAAACTCCCTTGGGAATTTCAGTTTTTGTTCAGTTGCAACAACAGCGGATTGAGGGACAGCCGCCTTGGGTTCAGTATCGGCTTTCGGCGGCAACAGGTGCTGCACGGTAAGCGCGCTTGGACGCAGAACTTCTGTGAATACAAACTTGTGACAGGCGTTGCGGAATGCCTCTGGTGTCTTCTTTTCGCCAAAACCGAGGACGGTCAGTCCCTCTTCGCGAAGGCGCATTGCAAGACCCGTGAAATCGCTGTCACTCGTGATTAGACAGAAACCGTCAAACTTGCGTGAGTAAAGCAAGTCCATCGCATCGATGATGAGCGTGCTATCCGTGGCATTTTTCCCGGTTGTATACGCAAATTGCTGAACGGGTTTAATTGCGTACTGTTGCAACACTTTTTTCCATGAGGCACTGGTTGGGGCAGTGAAGTCTCCATAAATGCGCTTTACTGTTGCCTCACCGAACCGCGCAATTTCTGCGAGAAGGCCTTCGATGACAGCTGCCTGCGCGTTGTCGGCGTCAATGAGTACAGCTAACCGAAGAGATGGCTCTTCAGCCTCGATTTTTGCGACTAGACGTGGGGTTACCAAGATGACTCCTGTTTTCGAACTCACTCTAAGCGGCAGGATAAACCAGTCGGTTCGGGTGGGCAATTTGTCGCCCACGCGCCGCATACCTGCCACCACCAACGCGTGGGCACGGGGTGCCCACCCTACGAGAACGAGCGGAAACGACGGGTGCGAAGCGCTCCAAGGCGCCGTCATACTCGCCGAAGGCGGGTATCCAGAACGCGGCCATACAGGGCAATCAATTCTCGAAATAGAGGTGGCGTACTTTCTGGAGCCCGGCTGCGCCGAGAATGACGCCAGCCAAGTGCACTCGCACACCCCAAAAACAAAAAAGCCCTGAACTTC
>JAKPSO010000768.1 GCA_029571495.1 Pseudomonadota bacterium | reverse complement strand
CTGAGCGCAATTCATGTCGCCAACGGTTGTGATCACACCCGCAGCATCTCTTGAAGATGTTGAGCGTGCACGCGAACTCATGCGCCGTTACGCGGCGTGGACAGGCATCGATTTGTGCTTTCAAAACTTCGAAGCCGAGCTCGCTGCGCTACCAGGAAAATACGTCGCGCCGCTGGGTGGTTTGTGGCTCGCACGAGCGCCCGACGACGCGGAGCCGATTGGCGTGATTGCGCTGCGTCCGCTCAGCGACACCGTGTGCGAAATGAAACGCCTGTGGGTCGAGCCCTCGGCACAAGGCGTAGGCTGTGGTCGTGCGTTGGCAAACACGGTGATCGCAGCGGCACGCGCGGCGGGTTACGGCGAGATGAAACTCGACACACTGAAGGGCCGCATGCCAACGGCCATCGCGCTCTATCGCTCGCTCGGATTTGTCGAGTGCGAACCATATACACATAACCCGGAGCCCGACGTGCTCTACATGTCGCTGAATTTGAATACGGAATCTGCATGAGCGTTGATTACATCGTCGTAGGCGCGGGCACGGCTGGGTGCGTGTTGGCAAATCGTCTGTCGGAAGACAGTCGCACTTCAGTGTGTTTGCTTGAAGCCGGACCGACCGACAACTACCTTTGGATTCACATTCCAATCGGCTACGCCAAGACGATGTTTCATCCGGTCTACAACTACGGTTACAAGACCGAGCCCGACCCCAACATGAACAACCGCAACATCTACTGGCCACGCGGACGCGGGCTGGGCGGTTCGTCGTCGATTAACGGGCTCATCTACATCCGCGGCCAAGCGGCCGACTACGACCGCTGGAGCGCGGCGGGCAACAACGGTTGGAGCTGGAAAGAAGTGCTGCCGTACTTCATCAAGAGCGAACACAACAGCGATAAGCGTTTGCTTGAGAACGGCACCCACGGCCAAGGTGGACCGCTCTGGGGCACCTCGATTCCGAAAGCACATCCGCTGATGGACGCGATCATCGCGGGCGGCGAGGAGCTGGGCGTGCCGCGCACAGTTGACTTCAACAGCGGTGATCAAGAAGGCGTGGGCTACTACCAACTCTTCACCAAGAACGGTTGGCGCTGTTCGACGGCAGTCGCGTATTTGCGACCGGCGCAAAAGCGAAAAAATCTACGCACCGAAGTCAACGCGCAAGTCACGCGTGTTCTCTTTGAAGGCTCGCGCGCGGTGGGCGTTGAATACATGCAATTCGGCACGCGCGTGACGTTGCGCGCCAGCAAGGAAGTGCTGCTCACCGCTGGCGCGCTGCAAAGCCCGCAGCTCCTGATGCTCTCAGGCATTGGCCCGGCCGAGCATCTGCGCGAGCACGGCATCGCAGTGAAAAACGATCTGCCTGGCGTTGGCCAGAATATGCAAGATCACTTGCAGCTTCGCCTTATGTACAAGGTGAAGCAACCGATCACCACAAATGACGATCTGAAGAGCAATTGGCGCAAATTCATGATGGGCTGGGAGTGGCTGACGCGCCGCGCCGGGCCGCTCGCCATCGGTATCAATCACGGCGGCATGTTCACGCGCGTGTTGCCTGAATCAACGACGCCCGATATTCAATTTCACTTCGCCGCGCTGTCGGCGGAAATGGCCGGCGCGCCCACGCACCCGTGGAGCGGCTGCACGTTTTCTGTGTGTCAACTGCGCCCAGAATCGCGCGGCGAGATTTGTTTGAAGTCGGCCGATCCGCTCGCCGCACCGGCCATGTATTCAAACTATTTGTCGCACGAAACCGATGTGCGTTGCGCCATTGCGTCGGTTCGTTTTGCACGAAAACTCGCGCACACCAACGCGATGCGTGACTTGATCGGCGAAGAATATCGTCCGGGCGACAGCGCGCAGAGCGACGATGAAATTCTGCAATTCGCGCGGCAGTACGGCGCGACGATTTTTCATCCGAGCGGCACCTGCAAAATGGCGCCGGACGCCGATCCGATGGGCGTGGTCGACACCCGCCTTCGCGTGCGTGGCGTGACGGGCTTGCGTGTGATTGATTGCTCGGTTATGCCGACGTTGGTATCTGGCAACACAAACGCACCGGTCGTCATGATGGCCGAGAAAGCCGCAGACATGATTAAGGCGGATGCACGGTGAGTGCGTTCGCCAACACGCCGGAACCGCCGTACTACGCGGTGATTTTTACCAATCAACGCGTCGCCAATTCCGGCGACGATGGCTATGCCGCCATGGCTGATCGAATGGCCGAACTCGCGGCGCAGCAAGACGGATATCTCGGCGCGGAGAGCACGCGCGACGCCGACGGTTTCGGCATCACCGTGTCGTATTGGCGCGACGAAGCTAGCATCGCCAACTGGAAGAAAAACGCCGAACACTCGTTAGCTCGCGAAGCTGGAAACGAGCGCTGGTACGAACATTTCGAAACGCGCGTGGCGCGTGTTGAGCGGGCGTACGCAAAGGCGATGGCAGGCCAGTGATATGCGAAGTCGATGTACGGCGTGATGTATTCCCTCCCCGCTCGCCGGGGAGGGTTAGGGTGGGGTAGGAACGGGGCTGGAACTTTGATGTTTGAATTCCAAGCGATCGACTTACCCCCTCCTAGCCCCTTGCAGGGCGCGCTCCGGCTTGCAGGCCGGAGCCGTTCGACGGGCACAACGCATGCGTTGTGAAACCCCCGTCTC
>JAKPSO010000120.1 GCA_029571495.1 Pseudomonadota bacterium | reverse complement strand
TTGTGAATATGGTCTACGCGTTTTTCGACACCTTCGCGATCATCGACGCGTCGACCAAAGGCGGCCCCGGTCGCGCCACCGAGATTTTGGTCTACAAGGTGTATCACGATGGCTTCAAGGGCCTTGACCTCGGATCGAGCGCCGCGCAAAGTGTCGTGCTCATGGTGATTGTGGTCGGGCTGACCTTCTTGCAGTTCCGATATGTTGAGCGGAAGGTGCAGTACTGATGATTGAGAACCGCCCGCTCTCTACGTTCTTCGCGCACCTCATTTTGTGCATCGGCGCGGCTATTGTTGCGCTGCCGCTCTATGTCACCTTCGTCGCATCGACGCTCACCCCGGAGCAGGTGTTGCAGTCGCCGATGCCGATGATTCCGGGCGGCGAAATGGTCGCGAACTACAAGAAAGTGTTGTTCGAAGGCGGCGCGGGTCAGACCGCGCAAGTCGGCCGCATGATGGTCAATAGCCTCATCACGGCACTCGTGATTGCCGTTGGCAAAATCGTGATCTCGATGCTCTCGGCGTTCGCGATTGTGTACTTCCGTTTCCCCGGGCGCACGATTGCGTTTTGGCTGATTTTTGTGACGCTGATGTTGCCCGTTGAAGTACGCATCCTGCCGACGTATCAAGTGATTTCCGACTTGAAAATGTTGGACAGTTTCTACGGCCTCACGGTGCCGCTTATTGCGTCGGCCACCGCCACGTTTTTGTTCCGCCAGTTCTTCCTCACCGTGCCGGACGAACTCGTCGAGGCCGCAAAGATTGACGGTGCGGGCCCGATGCGCTTCTTCAAAGATGTGCTGATGCCGCTTTCAAAAACAAATATCGCCGCGCTGTTCGTCATTTTGTTCATCTACGGCTGGAACCAGTATTTGTGGCCGCTCTTGATCACGACGCAAGAGAGCATGTACACGGTCGTTATCGGCATCAAACGCATGATTTCAGGCGGTGACGCGGGCACCGAGTGGAACCTCGTGATGGCCACCGCGATGCTCGCGCTGTTGCCGCCGGTCCTCGTCGTTGTGTTCATGCAAAAGTGGTTCGTCAAGGGACTCGTGGATAGCGAGAAATAACAAGATGGCACAAGTCGAATTCAAAAACGTCAAGAAGTCCTACGGCAACGTAGACGTCATCCACGGCGTGAACCTTGATATCGCGGACGGCGAGTTTGTGGTGATCGTGGGCCCCTCCGGTTGCGGCAAATCAACGCTCTTGCGCATGGTCGCGGGCCTAGAACCGATTACGGGCGGCGAAATTTGCATCGACGGCAAAGTCGTGAACAATTTGGAACCGAAGGATCGCGACATCGCGATGGTGTTCCAAAACTACGCGCTGTATCCGCACATGAACGTGCGCGAGAACATGGCTTACGGTCTCAAAATTCGCAAGATGCCGGAGGCCGATATCAACGCGCGCATCGGCAAAGCCGCGAAGATACTTGAACTGTCGCATCTGCTGGAGCGCAAACCGAAAGAGCTCTCCGGCGGCCAGCGCCAACGTGTCGCGATGGGCCGCGCGATCGTGCGTGACCCGAAGGTTTTTTTGTTTGACGAACCGCTGTCAAACCTCGACGCGAAACTGCGCGTTGACATGCGCCTCGAAATTCAAAAGTTACATCACGAACTTAAGGTCACGAGTCTCTATGTCACGCACGATCAGATCGAGGCGATGACGCTTTCGAATCGCATGCTCGTGATGAATAGCGGCATCATCGAACAAGTCGGAACGCCGAAAGAAGTGTACGAACGCCCGGCGTCGCTGTTCGTCGCGAACTTCATCGGCACGCCCGCCATGAACCAAATGTGGGGCACGCGCGCTGGACAGTCCTTGAAACTCGACCAAGGCGACATGTTTCACGTCGGTGAATTTCCGTCCACCATTACCAACGGCGACCGCGTCGCGCTCGGTGTGCGGCCCGAGCATTTGCAGCTCGTGCCAGCTGCGCAAGCGCGCCTGACCGTTGTCGTGCAGATGATCGAGTGGGTCGGTGCCGACGCCTACGCGTACAGCAAATTCGCCAACTACCGCGTGATCTGCCGCCTCGACAACGCCACTGACGTCAAAGTCGGCGACCACCTCCCACTCTCGTTCGACCCAGCGCGCGTGCACTGGTTTAACGCGGAAACGGGCAAGCGGATTTAGCGTACATCGCCTGCTCGTAAACTTACCGCATGAACCTTCCACACTGGCCCTACCCCAAAACCATCGCCCATCGTGGCGCGGGCAAGCGCGCACCTGAAAACACGCTCGCTGCGATTCGTCTCGGCGTTGCGTATGGTTATCGCGCTGCTGAAATTGACGTCAAACTCTCGGGCGACGGCACGCTCTTATTGATGCACGACGACACCACGAACCGCACTTCCGACGGGCGCGGGCGTGTCGCGGCGAAGACGTGGCACCAGCTCGCGCTCCTCGATGCGGGCTCTTGGCATTCGAACGTGTTTGCGGGCGAACCGATCCCGACCTATTGGCGCGTCGCGAAATATTGCATAGCCAACGGCGTGCAACTCAATACCGAAATCAAGCCCTGCATCGGACGCGAACGCGAGACCGGCGCCGCCGTTGCGCTCGAAACGCAGGCGCTTTTCTCCGACCCCGCGAATCACGCGTTGAAGCCGCTGTTGTCGTCGTTTTCAACGGATGCGCTCGTTGCGGCGCGAGACGCCGCGCCGGAATTCGACCGTGCGCATTTGTTTGAAGATCCGCTGCCGTGGGACTGGGTTGCGCGCTGCAAAACGGCCGGAGCGATCGCTATCGACGCCAACTGGCACACGCTAACGCCCGCGATCATTTCGGAGGCGCATGACCACGATTTGCGTGTGGCGTGCTACACCTGTAACGACTTAGCGGAAGCCGAAAAACTGTGGTCGTGGGGCGTCGACACGGTGATCACCGACGCGGTGGACGTGATCCCGTTTCAGCGCTAGCAGCTTTTTCGCGCTAAGCGCCTACATACGGCCGTTAGCGCGGAATTCGTGGCATAGTCGAAATCGTGAAAAACGGGCCGCTAACGACCAAAGAACGGCCGTTTGCGCCGAAAAGCTGATCACTCAGCTAATCCCGCCGTCCACGATAAATGCCTGCCCCGCGCAACCGCGCGAGTCATCGCTCGCGAGAAACAGTGCCATCGCCGCCACGTCGTTCGCGTTCAGGCGAAATTTCAGCGCTTGATTGTCGAGGAATTCTTGTTCGAGCTGCGGCGTCACGACCTGTGCCATTTGCTTGGGCGTTTGTATCGCGCCGGGCACGATGCAGTTGACGCGGATGCCGCGTGGCCCGAGCTCCTGCGCGAGTGTGCGCGTGAGGCCGTGGATCGCCGCTTTGCTCGTCGTGTAGCTCACAAAGCCCGCGCGACGGCGCATCCAACTCACGCTGCCCATCGTGATGATCGAACCGCCGCTTGCCATCACGCGCGCCGCCGCCTGCGCGCCGAACACCTGCGGCCGCAAATTGATCGATTGATTGTTGTCCCAATACTCCGGCGTCAGCTCGTCGAACGCATGCCGCACATCGTTCGCCGCGTTGCCGATATACACGTTCAACTGGCCGCCAAGCGCCTTCGCCGCGGTCGCAATCGTCGCCTGCATCGACGCCACATCGCGAATGTCGCAATGCCAATAGCGCAGCCGCTCCTTTACGTTCAAGCGCACCTTCAGCTCGTTGGCCGCCGCGTCGTCAATGTCCAAGAAGCCAACGTGCGCACCTTGCTCAACAAACACCTCGACCAAAGCCGCGCCAATGCCCGTGGCCCCGCCCGTGATGAAAACGTTTTTGCCGCGAAGCGTGGGGTAGAGATTGGTCAGTTGGTTCATGCGCACGATTGTGCCAGTGATCGGCGGCCGGTGTCACGCGCTCGCCATGACGCGGCGGCTATGGCGATTGATCCGAACCGCTGCGGTAATGCACGTCATCGCCAACGACGATAACGGTGGCCCCAAAGACAAAAGTAAAACAACCTATTAAAAGTAATAGGTTTTTTGAGCGGCGTTTGGGGCTTCGTTGCGCCGCAACATCACTTCCGCCTCAGACAATTCGCGTCATGACAACGTCCTATTTACTTCCGCTTTTGCCATCCGTAGACTCGCGGACAGGTCAAAAACCTGACTGCGCATCGTCCAATAAAAAGTCACGCGGCGCGACGTCCAAACCCGCTCTCCCGAAGCCCTAACCCCGCCACGGAACGGGACGAAATGTCGCCCGCATGCATCGCCACAAACCCGCGAAACCCCGCGAGTTGTGTGGCCCCGTGCACCGGTCTTCGTCAACGTTGTTTTCCGCGCGCTGCAGATCATCGCAGCAAAACATGTCGCCTGTACGAACGTCCCCTGTCATGCAGGTCACAACGCCACATCGCTCCTCAATCCGCGCGCTCCAAACGATTAGTTCAATCGTCCCCCACGCCCCGTTCCTCGTGAACGAGGCGTGCGTGCGCACATCTCCACGCATGAGGAGCGCTCTGTTCGTGGTGCGTCCTGAGCGTGACGAAGAATCGAACTATGAATCGATCACAGAGGTTCGCGCATGATCAACCTGCTCGAAGACCTCTACGCGCCGGTGATGCACGCACCGACCATCGAAGACTTCAAAGTCGAACTCATCAAGTTTGGTAGGAAGTTGGGGTTTGATTTGGTGATTGCGGATTACGGAACGCCACCGCCGAATCGGGCGTGGACGACAATAAACAACTATCCGCAGAAGTGGTTAGATCAACAGGCACAATTCCTGTCAATAGACCCAACTGTCGCCTCCATGAAGGCGAATCCAAAGCCGGTGCTTTGGAGCGCGGAATCGTACAAAGCATCTGGGTTGGGCCACGTCGCGGAGCTGTTTTTGCCGTTTGGGTTTGGAGCGGGATTTGATGTGCCGAATCACTCGCCTAGCGGAGCCACACTCATCATTGGCTTTGCACGGGACTCGGGATTGCCAGTCGATTCCGGCGAGATGATTCGCGTCGTCGCTGACGCCCAACTGTTCAGCACATTTGCGTTCTTGGCGCTGGACCGTTTGCTCGCTCACACCAAGTCCGCAGACTTTCCGAGACTTACGCCGAAGGAGCTCGAAGTGCTCAAGTGGACGGTCGCCGGGAAGACAGCGTTCGAGGTGGGCATCATCCTTGGCAGCACCGAACGAACAGCCAATTTCCACGTAAGAAATATTTGCGACAAGCTAGGCGTTTCCAACAAACGATCTGCAATCGCGAAGGCACTCGAACTCAAGCTCGTCGTCTAGTCGCGGAGCGCTTACCTGTCAGCTCTGACAGTTTTCATAACGTCCGTTTTCCGATTGAATTCATTCAACGGTGAAACACACCTGAAAACAAAAACAACACGGAGCAATCGCGCGCTCCATCGGCCCGCGAACGCCGATTCGCGCCGCTGACAGCACAAAACGGCGCTGTTAAACTGGTGGCGTGCTGATCTACCTTGACCTCTGTTGCTTCAATCGCCCTTGGGACGACCAATCGGCGTCGCGCGTGCGTTTGGAGACCGAGGCGAAATTGTTGCTGCAAGAGCGCATTCGCAACGGCTTGACATCGCTGGTTTGGTCCTACGCGCTCACCTACGAAAACGATTTCAACCCGCACCGTGAGCGTCGAGAAACGATTGCCGCGTGGCAGCCATTGGCGGTCGCTACGGTTCATGCCTCGCCAAGCGTCGTTGCGCTCGCGCAGCAGATTGAGGCGGACGGCGCGTCGGCGTTCGATGCGTTGCATGTGGGTTGCGCGATTCACGCGGGTGCAGCACTCTTTGTGACGACGGACGATCGCCTCCTGCGCATCGTGCGCCGCCGCAGCGACATCATCGCGGAACTGCCGCAGGAAGCACTGGCCCGACTGGAGCATTGGTATGAAAACTGATTCTGAAATTCGCGCCGAAGGCATGGCGGCTTTGGTCGCCGCGCTTGGCTCGGTCGAAGCCGAACGATTCGTCGCGTCACTTTCGCGTGAACGGTTCGACTACACGGAATGGCGGCGCCGACATCTTCCGCAACTTAGCGTCGCGGAACTCAGCGAACGCGCAAGCCACGCGAGCAAAGGCGCGTAGCTACGTGTGTCGCGTGATCGTGGCGCAGCCTAATACCGCGCGAAGTAATGGCGCGTTGATTTCGAAACCACCAACGGGTTCGTGCGTACCGGTTCGTGGCGTTCCGTCGATCCGCACTCGCGCCAAGATTGAAGTCGAGACATTCTCTGCTCGTAGTGACCCAGCGTTCGGCAAAGGATTGAGCTATCTGCGCGGCGCGGAGGTGAGAGGATGATTAACCTGCTCGAAGACCTCTACGCGCCGGTGATGCACGCACCGACCATCGAAGACTTCAAAGTCGAACTCATCAAGTTCGGAAAGAAGTTGGGGTTTGATTTGGTGATTGCTGACTATGCAACGCCGCGACCAAGTCGTGCTTGGACGACCGTCAACAACTACTCCCGTGAGTGGCTGCAACAACAGGCGATCTTCACGTCGGTTGATCCAGTAAACGCGGCCACGGCTACTTCATCTAAGCCCGTGCTCTGGAACGTAGACTTCTATAAGCAGATGGGCTTGGGCCACATTGCCGAGCTATTCGTCCCATTTGGTTTCCACGCCGGATTCGACATTCCCAACTACTCGCCCAATGGCTCCGAGTTACACATCGGCTTCGCTCGAGATTCCGGCCTGCCTCGCGATCCGGTGGAGTTGATGCGAGTAGTTGCCGAGGCGCAACTGTTTAGTACGTTTGCGTTTCCGGCGCTGGATCGATTGCTCGCACACACCAAGTTGTCCGACTTCCCAAAGCTGACACCGAAGGAGCTCGAGGTTCTCAAGTGGACCG
>JAKPSO010000110.1 GCA_029571495.1 Pseudomonadota bacterium | reverse complement strand
ACGCGTGTGGCGAGGCTTGCCGTACCGGGGGTGTAACCGGATTTGGTTGCGCTGACGCTTACCGTGGTGTCGCCCTCCGTGACGCCGCTGACGGTGCACGTGGTGTCGGCAGCGGCACAGCCCGACGCGACGGAGAGTTTGGAACCCGGTGTCCATGCGTAGGCAAGTCCGGTCACAGCAGTGTTGTTGCAGGTGACACTGAACACGCCAGCGCTTGAAAGAGGGATGACGCCGGGCCCGAACAACGAACACGACAACGTGGCGTTGCCAGACGATGACGGGCAACCGCTGGTAATGTAAGTCTCAATCTCCGCGCCCGTCTTGCGACTTCCGCTGAGCGTGAGTCCGGTAGTCAGCGCGTCACCACGAAAGCCCGCGAGGTAGCGCGCAATGATAATCGCGTCGTTGACGCCGATAGGCGGGCCGCTGCCGTCAACGTCGTGGGCTGCGCTGAACGATGTCATGTGCGAATTGATCGCCGCGAGCACCGAAGCTTGATTGGCGGGCGTCTGATCAACGTGGGTGCCGTGAATTAGTTCGGCGCCGATGAGTCCGAGAGCGTATCGCGTAAACAGCAGACCTGAACCGGTAAGTCCACCGTCCGGAATCGGTACGGCTGTGCTAGCAGCTCCGGTGCTGTCAACAATGAAGCCGCAGGTGGAGGGAGCCGGTATCTGCGTTTGCGCTGACGCCGTCGGCGATGTTACGACGATGCTCAGCAACAACGCCGCGACAGAGATTACTGAACGAGCAAGCCAGCGGCGGCTGTCGTTCGCCACAACTCCCATGAACTTCATCCGACCTGTCATGTGTTGACGTCTCTCATTCCAGTAATCACTTTGCGTGTGGAACGGCTGTCGTCCACAAACGTCCCGTTCGACAACGTTTCGTGACGAAGCCCAATTCATCTATGCTAATGTCATTTAGCTCAAAATGGCACTGTTTCGCAAAAGCAAGAAAACTCCGAGACGCTCTTAATGCGGCCCGAGAGGACGTGATGTGCATTGCCGGGCGCGCGTTTCCGCTGAGCGAAACGCCCGCACGTCATGATTCCTGTCACGCCGCGCTACTGCGCCGCGTCTGCGCCAAGCGTCGCTTCGACTGGCGTGGCTTTCACCGCCGAGGTTTCCGGCTTGGTCCACGTGCCTTTTACGTCGAATTCACGCATCAGCAATCGTTCGATCGGGTCGCGGGCAAGCTTCTGTCCGAGCAAAGCCGCCGCGCCAATTGCCGGGTTCGCGGTCATGATGCCAATGCCGATAGCAGTCGCCGTCGAAAGGCTTGGATACGCGCGGACGTGTAAGTCCTGCGTTTCGCGGTTGATGTCCACGGTACCGCGAATTTGCACGCGCGCGGAAGGGCCACTTATTTGAAAATTGTCAGTCTTGCCGATGCCGTCCGTCAGCACAACGTCGGCTTTGATTTCATCGAATGCAAAGCCGCTGCGAAATAGGTCTTCGAAATTCAGCGTAAGTCTTCGCGGAAGCGATTGCAACGACAGCACGCCTAGGAGCTTCGCGAGACCCGGATCCATAGCGCTTTCCGTGAATCGCCCCGCGGCGGTCTCCATCGTGAATTTTCCGGCGAGCTTGGCGTAACCAAACTGCGCCGGGCTGCCCGCCCAAGCAAGCGTTCCGTTGATGCTGCCGGGCGCACGCTCAACACCTTTGGGCAGTCCGAATCGCGTCATGAATTTCGCGGCGTCGCCCCATTTGAGTTGAACGTCCATCTCTGTGCTGCCGCCCGCACGTTGCAGCCATCGGCCCTTGCCATCAATCGTCCCGTCGGCGCTGGAGAGCTTGACTTGCTCGATGCGCCACTCATCTTTGCCCGGCTGTGCGCGCACCTCGAGTTTGCCGAGGTCTCGCCCGTCGCTCACGAATGAATCCGCGATAAGTTCAAGTTTTGGCCATCGCGTCGCGTCGCTCGCGGCGGCGGTCGCCGCAGTTACGGGCACACTGGCCGTCGACGTCACCGCGGCGTTGGGAAGAGAGAGTCGCTGAAGGCGAAGCGTGACCGACTCGACCGCCCCTGTGTCACGCCGCGTTTCAACAGCGATGACACCGGTCGCTTCTTTGCTGCGCAGCGCTAGGCGCCAACGCTGACCGTCTGGCTGAGCGCGCAGCGTTACGTCATTGAATTTGTGCGCGTACAAGACCGCTTCCGTGGCTCGCACGTTGATGTTAACGGCGTCAGCGCTAGTAGTGGCCTCGCCGCTCAAGCCACCCACGCTGCGCTGCCCACGATCCGCCATCGGCGACAACAATGTGATCGCCGCGTCGGCATCCAGCCGCGCAACATCACCGCGGACCGAATAGCCACGCACCGGAAGCGCCGTCTTCTGCGCGCCAACGTCGAGAGTCGCGCGCTCGACGGTGCGGATACCGCTACTGTTGGCGGCGCTGCGCTCCATGATGCTGTGCAATTGCCCCGGCAGCTCGAGCTCGACGCGGTCGCGTCCACGTTCGAGTGCCGTGCGCACGATCGAAAGTTTGATCGGCGTCGCAGTGTCGCGCGGCGCGCCGGTGACCTGCATGATCGCGTCGAGCGGCCAGCGCGGTTGCATCGTCGTTGCAGTGATGTGCATCACGCTGTCAGGAGCAGCGTTGGCGGCCGATCGCGTTGGCTGAGACATATCGAGTTGCCATTGCGCCTGCCCGCTTAGTTGATCGACGAGCGGATACGCGAATCGGTCGCGAACCTTTTCGAAGGTCGCGGTGCCGGATGCGAGCGTCTTTATGCGACCGCCCTCGGTCGCGATGGAAAGTCTGAGCGGTCCGCCGAGCGCGTCGGCCGTGATGTCCGTCGCTCGTACGTCGCGTTCCGTGAAGCGCAGTTTTCCATTGACGGCATCTAGCGGGGGAATGTCGCCACCGAGGTCAATTCGATTACCTGAAAACACAAACTCACCATTAACGCGAGAGCTGTCCATCGCAGCCAGCGGCAAGGTCAAACCAAGATTGAGTCGTCCATTTCCCGTGGCCTTCGCATTCTGCAAGAATCCGTCGAGCCAACCGTTCACGGGGCTTGCGACGGTCCAACGCAAGAACGCGTCCATTGAGCCTGCTGCGAAGCCTTTGATCTCCAGCATCGGCGATGGCGCGCTCATGTCGTCGATCTTCACGTCAGTGGCACCGACGGACACGCCAGCAATCGTCGCACCAGCGACTTGCGCCGAGAGGGAAGAGCCGCGAAACAGCAGCCGCGTGTTGATGTCTTCGGCGCGTGGCCAATGGTCCGCGTAGTCGAGAATGCCCCCGGCGACGTGCGCATCGACTTCAAACACGCCCTGCTCGTCATGGCGAAATGGGAAATGCCACAACGGACCTTTGAGAATAAATTTAGCGTCACTCGCGACACCACCCAGCACACCGTCTTTGATCCAAGCGTGAGTGCTCGGTGAGAGAGATGTCGGAAGATAGCGGTGGATCGCAGTCGTGTTCGCGCGCTTAAGCGTGCCGGTGATGTTCGAAATACCGGGGCCGAGACGATCGCTGTCCCACGTGCCGGTAAAACTCCCCGCCGTGTCAGCGTTCTCAAATTCAATGTTGCTCGCGTCGAGATGTAATGATGGCGTGCTGTCGGCTGCTGTCGTTCGCTTCCATGCAATCGTGCCGCGCAGCACGTCGAGCGCTATCGGTGCATGAAGGTACTTACCAAAATCGATGCTGAGCGGCACTGCGTTCGTGGCAACCGCCGAGACGTGCTTTTCTGCCGACTTGGTTGCGCTGTTCGCCTTTGCGGCAGCCGGAGCCTTCGCCATGTTGCTCGGCGTGACCATCGCCGCGCTAGTTTCGGCGGCCTTTGCGGGCGCGCCTACTGTTAGGCGGAACTCGCCTTGCTGATTGGAGCCTTTGACCACACCGCTCAGACCACTCACGCTCGGCGCGTTGCCCTGTCCGCGCCAGCCGATGGCCCGCAGTTCTGCGTTGCCTTCGACAATGTAGCGATTCGCGCCTGCGGCTTCGCCGTCGTCACGCCACTTCACATCGACGCCGCGGAGCGCTCCAACGGGTTGCATCGCAGTCCAGCGTGACGCGAGTTCCGCGGATATAGGTAACGTCTTCACGAGGGTCGTCGCGCTCGCCAGATCAACGTCAGCGATGTGAACCTCGCCGCCAGTGACCGCGCCGGACGTGTAGTTCACCAACACTTCGCCGTTGGCTGCCGGGGCACGTGCGCCCCCCGTCGTCGTCGCCGTCAGGTCACGAATCGACCAGCGCTGTTGGCCGGTCGGTTTTGCGGGATCGCTGCCGGGGTTTCGCTTGTCACGCCATGACAAGCGGCCACTTAACGCTGAGACATCAAGCGGTTCAGCTTTCGTGTTTGGCGAAAGCGACGCCAGCTGCAGTCGCGCGTTGCGCACGACAAGATCTGTAGTCACGGCAATTGGCTGGCCGTCGTCGAACTCAAACCACGCCTGAATGCCGCCCTCGCCTTTTGATAGTTGCACGGGCAACGGGAAGTAGCGCGTGAGTGCGCCTAGATTGGCATAGTCGGTGCGCAGATACGCCATACCGTCCCAGTCGCTGATCTTGCGAAGATCACTTCCGGAAAACTCAGAGCGCAAATCAAGCGGCGACGCCAACTCATTCGGTGGCACAGCCGTCATCCCGAGCTTGTGCGTGTTACCGCTGTTTTGCAGACGTATGTTCACGTTTTTGAGACGCAGTG
>JAKPSO010000108.1 GCA_029571495.1 Pseudomonadota bacterium | reverse complement strand
GCCTTCAACGAAGGGTTCTAGGCGCTGCATCACGCGACCTTTCTCGTCGATCACGGCCGTGATGCCAGTATTGTTCGCGCGCAGCATCGGGCGTGCTTGTTCGATCGCTCGCATTTGCGAAAGCTGCAAATGCTGTTCGGCAGCGGAGCTTTTGCCGAACCACGCGTCGTTGCTCATGTTCACGAGCAACGTCGCATCGGGTAAGGTGCGACGCACATCGCGCGCGAACGTGTCTTCGTAACAAATCGAAATACCGAGCGTTTGCCCGCTGAGCTTGATCGGTGCTTGCGCCGCGTCGCCCGGCGAAAAATCGCTCATCGGAATCGTGAGGTTCGCGTAGAACCAGGCGAGCAGCCCACGCAGCGGCATGTACTCGCCAAAAGGCACCAGATGCACTTTGCGATATTGCTGCGAATCTTCAATGCCGAGCGACACCGCGGCGTTGTAGAACTTTCCTTGTTCTTGCACCGGCACGCCGATCAAGAGGTTCGCGCCTTTGCTAAAAGCGACGCCGCGCAGACGTTCGACGTATTCCGGCGGAATGCGCGAGAGCGGCGCGGGTAGGGCCGTCTCCGGCAGGATGATGAGCTCGCCTTTGGCTTGCGTGATCAAGCGCTCGTACATCTGCAAGGTCTGCACAAATTTCTCGGGCTCCCACTTCATGGATTGTGGGACGTTGCCTTGGACGAGGGAGACGCGGATGGGTTTACCTGAAGTCTCCGACGGAGACCAAGCCGTTAGCAGCGAGTTGATGAGTGCTACGCACACCAACATCTGCATCGCGCTGCCTACCCAAAGCACCGGCCTGGCAATGGGTTCACACAACTTTCGGTACAGCGGATCGGCTGCGGGGTCATCTGTAGGCGCTTTTCGTTGCGGCGCGACGAGTGATTGAGCGATCAGCGCAGCAAAGAGAACGCACAGGAATGTCGCCCCAAAAGTACCAACTATGGGCACGAATGGTTGAAAACTGAGCGCCATTCCGGTTTGCGACGTGCCCACACTCAACCACTCAAACCCCGTAAACACATGGGCTCGCAAATACTCCGCAAACGTCCACGCGCAAGCGAACACGAATGCGAAGAACCATGCGCTTTTCGGTTTCGCCCACGCCGTGAACGCACCGGCCAACAGCGGAAACGCCGCCAACACCGAACAAAACAAAAACGCCGCGAACCACGCCATTGGCAACGGCATGCCGCCGAAATCGCCCAAACTCACGCGCACCCACGACACACCCGCGAGGAAGTAGCCAAGCCCAAACGTGAACCCAATCACCGCGCCAGACGTAACGCTCTTTGCGCGTTGCAAGAGCACGGCCAGCACTGCGAAGCCAAGGTAAGGCACCCACCACCAACCGATTGGCGCGAAACCGAGCCATGCGGTGAGCGCACCGGCCAGCGTTGCGACTAACAAGGTAAATTTCATGCGTTGAGGCCCGATGTCTCCCCTGCGCAGTAGGGGAGATGTCGGCGAAGCCGACAGAGGGGTCGCCGCAGAAAACTCTTCACGAACGCGCCCGCGACGAGAGAACCCAGACCCCTCCGCCTTTCGGGCGCCTCCCCTACCTCACAGGGGAGGCCAAGGGTCATCACTACGTCCCGCCTCAAACTCGTTCCACCGTCATGAGCCACACGCGTCGTCCGTCAGCGCGAAGCACCGTGAACTTGAATCCGCCAAGCGTGATGGACTCGCCGCGATGCGGCACGCGGGCGAACTCTTGCATGAGCAATCCGCCCACCGTGTCGGCCTCATCATCGCTGAATTCAGTGCCGAATTTCTCGTTGAACGCTTCGATTTCGGTCGTGGCTTTTACGCGCCATTTGGTAGCGGACTCGGCGATGATGTTGTCGGCCTCTTCGTCGTAGTCGTATTCGTCGATGATTTCGCCGACGATTTGTTCGAGCACGTCTTCGATGGTTACCAGTCCTGCGACTGAACCGTGCTCGTCAATCACGATCGCCATGTGATTGCGCTGCGAACGGAATTCTCGGAGCAGCACATTGAGTCGTTTCGTCTCCGGCACAAACACCGGCGCCCGCAGCACCGCTTTCAGCGAAAAGGCGTCGGCGTTCACGAGATACGCGAGCAGGTCTTTGGCGAGCAAAATGCCCACGACTTCATCGCGGCTCTCTCCGATCACGGGGTAGCGCGAGTGGCGCGTCTCGACCATCTCAGCGATGATCTCTGCTGGCGCGTCGTCAAGCTCAATGACGTCCATTTGCGACCGCGGCACCATCACGTCGGAGACGGTCATTTCGGCGACTTCGAGCGCGCCTTCGAAAATCGAGAGCGCGTCGGCGTCGAGGAGCTTCCTTTCATGCGCGTCGCGCAGCATGTCGAGCAGATCATCGCGATCTTCCGGCGCACCGGAGAGCATCGTCGACAGGCGCTCGAAAAACGACGGTTTTGCGCGGGGAGTCTCAGCGTCACTCATAGCGGCGAACGAAAGATTTGTTGCATACAGCTTTTATGCGTAACCGGCTGGCTAGCAATCGCTGTAGCCTGAATAACCAATAAGTCGACTAGCACGATATTTCTCACCAAACGACCGTGGAATGGCCGTTGCACAGAAAAAGCCATTGCCAACATTTCACGCGGATTCATACGGATTTTCTATCCGAAAACGACGCAGCAGGGCAATCTCTATCGCCTCCATTGCCTCAGCCTCCACACTGTCTTCATGATCAAAACCCTGAGCATGGAGCATGCCATGCAGCACCATGTGACCATGATGCGCCGCCACCGGCTTCTTCTGCTCTCGCGCCTCGCGGGCGATCACCGGCGCGCAGATGACGATGTCGGCAGCGTACGCGCTCTCGTCCTGAAAAGGAGCGGACTCATGCACAAACGTCAGCACGTTCGTCGCGTAATCTTTGCCGCGAAATTGCAAGTTCAGTGCGTGACCTTCCTTCTCGTCGACGTAACGAATCGTCACCATCGCGTTGGCCGCGGCCACACTGGCGCCCGCGCCGCGATGAGCGGCCAGCGCCCAGCGGCGAACCTGCGCCCGCGTAGGCAAATGCTTGGCTTTGCTGGCGAATTGAACGGAGATCGAAAGACTCACGAATTGTCCCGCACGCTTTGGCGCTCGTAGGCGTTGACGATTTTTTGCACGAGCGGATGACGCACCTCGTCCACGCTCGTGAACTGGGTGAACGCAATCCCCTGCACGCCACGCAACACATGCTGCGCATCATGCAAACCGCTCTTCTGATTCTTGTTCAAGTCGTTCTGCGTCGGATCGCCCGTGACCACCGTTTTGGTGCCAAAACCGATGCGCGTCAAGAACATTTTCATTTGCTCGGGTGTCGTGTTCTGCGCTTCGTCAAGGATGATGAACGCGCCGTTCAACGTGCGGCCGCGCATGAATGCGAGCGGCGCGACTTCGATGGTGCCGCGCTCCATGAGTTTGGTGGTTTTTTCGAGGCCCATGAGATCAAAGAGGGCGTCGTACAACGGCCGCAAATACGGGTCCACTTTCTGGATCAAATCGCCCGGCAAGAAACCCAGGCGCTCGCCCGCCTCCACCGCCGGGCGCACGAGCACGATGCGCTTAATGAGATCGCGCTCGAACGCATCCACTGCACAGGCCACTGCTAGAAACGTTTTGCCGGTCCCGGCCGGGCCGATTCCGAAGGTGATGTCGTGATCGCGAATGTTCTGCAGATATTCAAGCTGCATCGGCGTGCGCGCCATCAGGTCCGAGCGCTTGACCTTAAGTGTGATCGCGCTCGCGGCTTCGGCGAGCGTCGCCTTGGCTTCGCGCTCGGCAGCGACATCCGCAACCGGCAGCTTCAATTCGGCGAGCGTCAATTCAATGTCGTCGTCTGTCAGGTCGCGCTTGCCTTGTTTTGCGAGGTAACGAAAACGCTCCACGGCGCGCTTAGCGGCTTGTGCGGGTGCGGCATCGCCCTCAATGCGCAGCACCCCGGCGCGGCGCTTGATGGACACAGAAAATGCGGCAGCAACGCGACGAATGTTGTCGTCCATCGCGCCACAGACGGTGGCGAGCGTTGCGTTGTCGATGGGCTCAAGGGAAAGCTCGAGCGTGGTGGTACTCAAATGATCAGACGAAAAGTCGAAGAGCCGCTATTTTCGGGCTTTTGCGCTCAGGCCGCAAATATTCTTGCGACCACACGCATGCGCTAGGTGCGCGCACTACATACACGCACGATAAACCTCGGCGATGGACACATGCCCGGTGCGCGCTTGCTCAACGCCGTTGACTGGCAGCGCGATCATGCCGCTCTCGATCGCGAGCTTCCGAAATTCGTCGCTGGCGACGCCTTCCGCGACGCGTGAACGAATGACGTCGGTCATCACCATGAGCTCGTAAATCGCCATTCGCCCCGCGAAACCCGTGAAATGACATTGCTCGCAGCCCGCGCCGCGTAGTAATTTCTCGCCCGGTTTCAGTCCGAGGTTTTGGGCGAGCAGCGTGTCAATCGTTTCCGTTACGCGACAGT
>JAKPSO010000103.1 GCA_029571495.1 Pseudomonadota bacterium | reverse complement strand
AGCGCCGATCATTAGACGAGAAAGCGACGCGTTGCTCTCGTTCCGAGGGTCCACGTTACCCGTGACTTTACCGCCGCGCAGCACCGTGCAATTGGTGCACAGCTCGCGAATTTCGTCGAGCTTGTGGCTGATGTAAAGGACGCTGCAACCATTCTCAGCCAGCTTCCGCAGCGTGACGAATAATCGGCGCACGGCTTGCGGGGTGAGCACCGATGTGGGCTCATCAAGAATCAACACTTTCGGATCGGTGAGCAATGCGCGTACGATCTCCACGCGCTGGCGTTCACCCACAGAAAGTGAGTGCACGGGCCGATCCGGCTCAACGTCGAGCCCGTATTCCTGCGCCTTTTGCACAGTGCGTTCGCGCACCGTCGAGAGCGAGAGCGACTTATCGAGTCCGAGCCAAATGTTCTCGGCGACGGTCACCGTTTCGAACAACGAAAAATGCTGGAACACCATGCTGATGCCCAACGCGCGCGCTTCTTGCGGGTTGCGAATTTTGCAGGGCTTGCCGTCGAACAGCACCTCACCTTCGTCCGGCTTCACCGCGCCGTAGATGATTTTCATGAGCGTCGATTTGCCCGCGCCGTTCTCACCGAGGATCGCGTGAATTTCGCCGGGTCCGACGGAGAGGCTTACGTCGTCGTTGGCGACCACCGAGGGGTAGCGCTTCGTGATGTGGCGAATGTCGAGGCGTGGCGTGGAATCGCTCATTGGCGCTGCTCCATATGGCTTTTTAGCTCTACTGACCGAATGACGGTGGTTACAGCGTATTTCGAGCGGAAGTCGACTTTACTCATTTTTCGCCTGCTACGGCCAATGGTCGGTCGTTAGCACGCAAAAGCTGTCTGCGCTCGATCAAGTCTGCGGCCACGCCCACTGCGATCACCCCCGGATGTTTGCTTTTCAGCGCCGTCTGCCCGCGCTGTTGCCCGATGGGGCAAATCATACGAGCAATCTCGGTGCCAGAACGTCCGCGTTGCTCGAATCGTTTGCGAAATGTCGCGGCCTTCGTGTCGGAGCCGATCACGCCGATGTAGGCCAAGTCGTCCCGCGCAATGAGCGCCGCGCAAATCTCCAAGTCCAGCGCGTGCGAGTGCGTTAGCACCAACACGTCCGCGCCGGGCGGGATATCGCGCACTTCATCGGCCGGTGAGTCCGTTTCGAGGATTACCGCGTTCGCGGGCGCGGTTGCGGGAAACTGCGCGTCACGCGAATCCACCCACGTCACAGTGCACGGCAACGCGCCAAGCACATCCACAATCGCTTTGCCGACGTGCCCCGCGCCGAACACCCAGACGTGCCACGGATCGAAAGTAAGCGGTAGCGCGAGCGTCGCGCCGGTATCGAGCACGCGGCGCAACATGAAGGTGCCGCCGGTGCGCTCAACCTCGTGCAATTCATCAAGCCACGCGCGATCGTTGGCAGTAACGGGCACGAAGGCGATTTCGACTGCGCCGCCGCAGCACTGCCCGAGCGCCGGGCCGAGCGGAAATTGCCGTAGCGTTGCGCAACTGGTAGCGCCCGCGATAAGCGACCGCGCAAGTTCGATCGACTTCAGTTCAAGATGGCCGCCGCCAATGGTGCCTGTCGCTCGCTCCGCAGAGACAATCATCCAAGCGCCTGCTTCGCGCGGCACCGAGCCTTTCGTGTTGGCAACGACGACGAGGATCGCCGGCTCGCCCTTTGCGGAGCAATCGATGAGTTGCGCCGCGAGCGAGTTCATGGATTGGCCCCAGTGCAGCCGTTCGCCACATTGACTGCCCGCAATATCGCCTCTGATGTGGCCGGTGCGGCAAGGTCGACCGCATCGCGATAGTTGTTCACCGCTCGCACGGCGTCCGCTATGGCGTGATGCACAGCAAACGCGAGCATGAACGGCGGCTCGCCCACGGCTTTGCTGCGATAAATCGTGTCTTCGCGGTTCGGCGAGTTCTCGACGAGCCACACGTTGAACGTTTCCGGTACGTCGGCGGCGGTGGGGATTTTGTACGTGTTGGGCGCGTGCGTCGCCAGCACGCCTTTGCTATTCCACACGAGCTCTTCGCCCGTGAGCCAGCCCATGCCTTGAATGAACGCGCCTTCGACTTGGCCCTTATCGAGCACGGGGTTGATCGAACTTCCGACGTCGTGCAACAAGTCAACGCGCTCGACTTTCATCTCGCCGGTGAGCGTGTCGATCGCGACTTCTGCGCAAGCCGCGCCATAGGCAAAGTAATAAAACGGGCGGCCTTTGAACGTTTCGCGATTCCAGTGAATCTTTGGCGTTTTATAAAACCCTTGCGCAGAGAGCGAGATGCGCGCGAACCACGCGTCGTGCACCAAATCGTCAAACGCCCAGCGTTTGGTTGCGCCGTTTACTTCGGCCTCAACGCCATCGTTTGCGAAGCGCACCGATTGCGGATGCACGTCCCACTTTGACGCGACAAAGTCCGCCAAGCGTTTACGCAGCTTACGGCAAGCGTCTTTGGCCGCCATGCCATTCAAGTCGGTGCCACTGGACGCCGCTGTCGCGCTCGTGTTTGGAACCTTCGCGGTGTCAGTCGCGGACATGCGAATGCGCCTGACGTCGATGCCCAATTCCTCGGCAACGACTTGCGCGACTTTGGTGAACAAACCTTGGCCCATCTCCGTGCCGCCGTGGTTCACGATCACCGAACCGTCGGAGTAGACATTGATCAACGCACCGGCTTGATTGAGATGCGTCGCGTTGAACGAAATGCCGAACTTCACCGGCGTGAGTGCGATGCCACGCTTGATGATTGGGCTGGTCGCGTTTTGCACACGTAGCGCCGCGCGGCGCGCGCGATAGTCAGCGCGCGCCTCAAGCTCCGGCACGATGTCAAACAAAATATTGTCGTCAACGGGCTGTCCGTAATGCGTGACGTTTCGCTCGGTCAGGC
>JAKPSO010000071.1 GCA_029571495.1 Pseudomonadota bacterium | reverse complement strand
TGCGCCGCCACGTAACGTCCCCAGTCAGCGACCGACGCCGGGTGCGTCGGGGAAAATGTGTATCGACGGTTGAAGGTATATGTGGTGGTGACGCCCGCGAGGAGCGCCAACAGCCGCGCAAGAATGACCGGCATGCCGATTTTCACGCCGACACTGACAATCGTGGCGTCAATGGCCAGCGCGATAAAAGCACCGATGAGATAACGACCCGCCTGATTGGCTGTCTCTCGAATTTCAGGGGCTTTCCGGTCACTCATGTTGCAAGCGTAGCAGTCAACTGCCCTTGGCAACGCCAGTCGCTCTCGCGAACGCACAGTTAAATGAAATCGCCTTCCATTTCATTTGGCCGAATCCTTGAAAACCCATTCCACAGAAATCCTAGAGCGCACGCTCCAAGCCAGCGATTCGCGTGTGGCTGAGGCTGCGGAGATTTCTATAATTGACCGGTTAGACACTGTCATCAATTACAGCCAGCGAAACGTGTCGCGCACACAGTGCGCACTTCGCTCGCCACGCAGGAGAAGTTGTGAAGGTACTCGTTCCGGTGAAGCGCGTTGTGGACTACAACGTAAAAGTACGCGTCAAACCCGACAATTCGGGCGTCGACATTGCCAACGTCAAGATGTCGATGAATCCGTTTTGCGAGATCGCGGTGGAAGAAGCCGTACGCCTTCGCGAGAAAGGCGTCGCGACCGAAGTGATCGCAGTTTCTGCGGGCGTGGCGCAATGCCAAGAGACTCTGCGCAACGCCATGGCGATTGGTGCAGATCGCGGCATCTTGATCGAAACCGATGTTGAATTGCAACCGCTCGCCGTGGCGAAGCTCCTGAAAGCCATTGTCGACAAAGAGCAACCACGCGTTGTTTTGTTGGGCAAACAAGCCATTGACGATGACGCGAACCAAACGGGCCAAATGCTCGCCGCGCTCCTCGGTTGGGGACAAGCGACATTCGCCTCGAAGGTAGAAATCGCTGGCGACACAGCGACCGTGACACGCGAAGTAGACGGTGGATCGGAAACCGTTTCGATCAAACTGCCAGCGATCATCACGACCGACCTTCGCTTGAATGAGCCGCGCTACGCCACGCTACCAAACATCATGAAAGCCAAGAAAAAGCAGCTTGACACGGTGAAGCCTGTTGACCTCGGCGTTGACGTTGCACCGCGCCTCACCACGCTCAAAGTCGAAGAGCCACCAAAGCGCCAAGGCGGCGTAAAAGTGGCCGACGTAGCGGCGCTCATCGACAAACTGAAAAACGAAGCGAAGGTCATCTAATCATGGCTAATCTTGTCATTGCAGAACACAATCACGGCGCGCTCAACGCCGCAACTCTCAACGTCATCGCAGCGGCAAGCGCGATTGGCGGCGATGTACACGTTTTGGTTGCCGGGCACAATGCGAGTGCGGCAGCTGCGGCAGCTGCCCAAGTCGCTGGCGTATCCAAAGTGTTGCTCGCCGACGGCGCGGCGCACGCAAACCTGTTGCCAGAAAGCGCCGCTGCACAAGTAGTGGCGGTCGCTGGCCCGTACAGCCACATTCTGGCCCCGGCGACGGCGTACGGCAAAGGTGTTGCACCACGTGTTGCGGCGTTGCTCGACAAAGCGCAAATCAGCGACATCATTAGAGTGGTCGACGCCGACACGTTCGTGCGTCCAATTTACGCTGGCAACGCCTACGCGACGGTCAAATCGAGCGACAGCGTAAAAGTGCTCACCGTACGCGGCACAGCGTTTAGCGCAGCAGCCACCACGGGCGGCAGTGGCGCGGTTGAATCCGTCGCG
>JAKPSO010000042.1 GCA_029571495.1 Pseudomonadota bacterium | reverse complement strand
GCCTTCACGCTCACGCGTTTGACGCGATTTCCGTTTTCGAGCTCAACGTACTTGTCGCCACTCTCCTTCGTCGTTAGCCGCCCGCGTTCAGCACGAATAACTGAAGGCCCGGCGGGGTCATCCGAGAACACAAATACATTCTTGATGTCACCATCGAGGAGGTTGACGCTCTCGATGAAGAAGACTTGCTTGTTCTTGCGCATCTCTTGAAAGATGCCAGGAGCTACAACGGACAGGTCATCGCGCGCATCGAGGACGCGCCGAAACTCAATCGTGCGTCGCTCGGCCCACGGAGAAAGCGCGTTCGAGAGCACCATCGCAATCGCCAGAAGTGGCAACGCAAAGGTCAGCACCGGTCGGATCCAAGACATCAAGCTTTGACCGCTGCTCATCCAAATCGCCATTTCGCTGTCGCGCCAACTGCGCGAAAGCGTGAGTAAGATCGCTACGAACGTCGAGATCACGATCAGTGGCGCAAGGAGCGTGATAATGCGGAAGCCGACCATCGGGATCAGCGCGTCCATCGGCAGCGAACCGGCGGACGCCGCGCCAATCAACTTCACCAGAATTTGCGCGAGAAAAATGGCAACGAGCACTACGAACACGTAGATCGCGTTGCTGGTTAACTCACGCAGTAGCGCACGACGAAAAATCATTCAGCGGCAAAGTCGCAGTGCAGTGGCGTTTGAAGCAGGTTTCCGCTCCGAGATCGATTCCGGTTCGGGCCGGCGACCGCTTCGGAATTGCTCGTGCCACCGCACGTGGCATACATAAGATAATGTGCGAGTTTACCCACCTCGAGGCTGGCCACGCAGTCCAGCGCACCAACCCTTTTTTCGCGAGATCGAAACATGATCGAATTTTCACTCCGTGCGGATCATCCGTCTAATACCAAAACTGACGCGGTCGCCGTGGCTGTGCACGAGGGCCAGAAGCTCTCCTGGGCGGCACAAGAGATCGACAAAGCCAGCAAAGGCGCATTGAGCGCCGCGCTCAAATCGGCGTCCTTTGCGGGTCGTTGCGGCAGCGTCTTGCCGCTCTTCAACCTACCCGGCGTCGCAGCCAATCGCGTGCTCGTGTTTGGCGCAGGAAGCGCTAACCTGCTCGCCGCCAAGGACGCGCGCGCAACGGGGAAGGCGCTCGCCGCCACCGCCGTTGAGTTGGACGTCTCGGACGTCACTATGTTCCCGCTGGGCGAGGGCGCGGTTGGTGCTATGCAGCAAATGGTGCTCGGTGCGTCGGACGCGACCTATCGTTACGACGAAACCAAGGGCACCAGCGCCAAACCGAAACCGAGCCTAAAGCGCGTTCGCTTCGGCATGCCAGACGCGGTCGCGAAGGAAGCCGCCGCGGCGCTCAAAGTGTCGGTCGCGACCGTGCACGGAATGGAATTCACCAAGTATCTCGGCAATCTGCCCGCGAACTTCTGTACGCCGACGCGTTTGGGCGAAGAGGCGAAAAAGCTCGCGAAATCTCACGGCTTGAAGGTCACCGTGATGGATCGCAAGGCCATCGAAAAGCTCGGCATGGGCTCTTTCTTGTCGGTCACCAATGGCAGCGAACAGCCGCCGCGATTTATCGTGTTCGAATACAACGGCGGCAAGAAGAATGATGCGCCCACCGTATTCGTCGGCAAGGGCGTGACGTTTGATACGGGCGGTATTTCGATCAAACCCGCCGCAGAGATGGATCACATGAAGTGGGACATGTCGGGTGCGGGAACCGTGTTTGGCGTGATGAAGGCCGTTGCTGAACTGAAGCCCAAACAAAATATCGTCGGCCTCGTCGCCGCGTGTGAGAACCACATCAACGGCAAAGCGACCAAGCCCGGTGATGTGTTTAAGAGCATGAGTGGTCAGACCATTGAGGTTCTCAACACGGACGCAGAAGGTCGTTTGATTTTGTGTGACGCGTTGACCTACGCCGAGCGCTTCAAGCCGCGCGCCGTCATTGACATCGCGACGTTGACCGGCGCGTGCGTGGTCGCGCTCGGTAGTCACAATGCGGGTATTTTCGCCAGCGACGACGCGCTAGCTGAACGCATCATCGCCTCGGGCAAGAAGATGAACGATCGCTTCTGGCGCATGCCGCTGGAAGAGGACTACCAAGAGGCCTTGAGCTCGAACTTCGCCGATATGGCCAACGTTGCGGGCCGCGAGGGCGGCGCAATTACGGCGGCGTGTTTCCTGTGGCGCTTCACGAAGAAATACAACTGGGCGCATCTTGATATTGCAGGCGTCGCGTACAAAGGTTCCGGCAAAGAGAAGGGCGCTACGGGCCGTCCTGTCGCCGCGTTGGTTGATTACGTGATGGCGAACGAGTAGCCGATATGCGTAGGGCGCGCCCTACGCGTCGACGTACGTGCGATGACAGAAATCAAGTTCTTTACCGCTGTTGCAAACCCGATTCGTGCGACTGCGAATCTGGTGGCGAAGGCCTATGCACAGGGGCGGCGAGTCCGCGTACTGACCCCAGACGCAGCGTCCTCGAAGGCATTGGACGCGCTTTTGTGGGAGCAACCGCCGGATGGCTTCTTGCCGCACGTCTCGCTTGCATCACCTTTGGCGGCCGACACGCCGATCATCATCGACCACGAGGCCACGCATGAGGGCGTGGCCGATGTGCTGATTAACCTCAGCACTACGCCGCCTTCGTTCTTCGCGCGCTTTGAGCGTATGTTCGAGATCGTGGGACAAGAGGAAGACGTGGCAGCTGCCGGGCGTGAGCGCTGGAAGTTTTACAAAGCGCGCGGCTATGAAATGACACATACGGTCATGCAGCGCGCATAATTTACGTATGACTGCTCCCACTGCCAAAGAACTGCTCGCTCAGGCGGATCGTTTGATGCGCCGACGCGATGCCGGTGTGCCGGAAGAATTGCCGGTGCTCACCGACTTGGTGGTGGAAGAAATCGAGATTCCTAGCCTCGAGTTTCCGTTTAACTCATCCCCGCCCGCAGCGTCACCGCGGGCCGCGCGCGAGCCACACGTAGCCGCGCCGCCAATACCGGTAGTCACTGCGCCGGTGCCAGCGGCCGTCGCACCTCCAGCAGCTGCGGCCGAGTTGGACTACGTGACGCTCGATGAATTCGTGCTGCCCGCGGCCGAGGAAATAGCGCCCGTGGCACCGGTAGCGACAGCTTTGACTCCCGCCGTGCTCGCTTTGGAACCGGCGGCAGCTCCGGCGTCTGTGCCCGCCCCCGCCGACCTTCCCCCGCTAGTCTTCGAGACGCTGCCTGCAAAGGAAGTTGCGCCCGAGCCCGCGCCGACTCAGGTCATTGCGCCTGTCACGGCGATAGTTGCCGAGCCCGAACTCGCCACTCCTGCGCGTCCGCCGGTCGCTCCTGTTGTCGTCGCGACGGCCGCGGTGGCGGCGTCCGCGGCGGTCGTGACCACCGCCACGCCCCCCGCCGCGACCGCTCAGGCGCTTACGTCAAGCATTCCCAATGTGCGCGAGCAATTCAACGCGCAGATCGTTCTCAAACTTGAAGAAATTCGCCATGCCGTGTTCAACCAAGTGATGCAGCAAATTGAACTGCACGCGGACGGCGGACTGAAGCATCATCTGCACGAGTCGCTCACGGAACGTCTGTCGGGCGTTGTCGACGACATGATTAAGGCGGTCATCGAAGAGACGTCGTTGCAAGTACGCGACGTCGTGGCGCGCGCCGTTGACGCCGAAATCGCGCGTTTGCGAGAGCAGCTTTCGCGCAGGCGCTAGCGGAACCGACCCTCCGCGCGGTCAAGCGGGTAGCGTTAACAGCTTTTTGCGCGGAACGACCGATGCACGGTCGTGAGGGCCACATTTTGCACTTAGTCGATAACCGTCAAAATGTTCCAGAAAACGGCTATCCACAGCCGTTCGCGAGATAAAGCTGTAAATCCACTCGCTACAATCACACATCCCAATTTTTTGTCTGCCTCGCGCGCATCGCGTGAGCGTTTTTGATCACATCATGTCCGCTGAAATTGCCGCATCCAAGACCGAGCTCGCCAAAAGTTTCGAACCGAAAGAAATCGAACGGAAGTGGTATCCGGTCTGGGAAAAAGCGGGGTACTTCGTGCCCAACGGCGACACCTCCAAACCGAGCTACACGATTCAGCTGCCGCCGCCGAACGTCACCGGTGTGTTGCACATGGGGCACGCGTTTCAGCAGACGTTAATGGACACGCTCGTGCGCTATCACCGCATGAAGGGCGACAACACCAATTGGGTCGTCGGCACTGATCACGCCGGTATTGCGACGCAAATCGTCGTTGAGCAGCAACTCAAGCTCGAAGGCAAAACGCGGCACGACATCGGTCGCGAAGAATTCACCAAGCGCGTGTGGAAGTGGAAAGAGGAATCGGGCTCGACGATCACGCGACAAATGCGCCGCCTCGGTGCGAGCGCGAACTGGAATTACGCTGACGCCACGGGTGCAGGTCAAGGGTACTTCACCATGGACCCGCATATGTCGAAGGGCGTGGTCGAGACCTTCGTATCACTCTTCGAGCAAGGGTTGATTTATCGCGGTAAACGCCTCGTGAACTGGGACCCCGTGCTGCAATCGGCGGTGTCGGACTTGGAGGTGGAATCGGTCGAGCGCGACGGTTTCATGTGGCACTTCCTCTACCCGTTTTCTGACGGGCCGCAGCTCGATGTCGATGGCAATCCGATGGCGGGCATGCACATCGCGACGACGCGACCTGAAACGATGCTCGCGGACGGTGCGCTCGCGGTTCACCCGGAAGATGATCGCTATAAACACTTGGTCGGCAAGCTTGTCGACCTGCCGCTCTGCAATCGCAAAATTCCGATCATCGCCGACGACTTCGTGGACCGCGAGTTCGGCTCGGGTTGCGTCAAGATCACCGGCGCGCACGACTTTAACGACTACGCCTGTGCGCAGCGCCATAACATCCCGCTCATCACGATCTTCACGCTCGACGCCAAAATCAATGAAAACGGTCCGGCGCAATACCTCGGATTAGATCGTTTCGAGTGCCGCAAGGCCGTCTTGAAGGACCTCGAAGAGCAGAAGTTTTTGCAAAAGGCCGTGCCACACAAGAGCATGGTGCCAATGTGCGAACGCACCGGTCAAATCGTCGAACCGATGTTGACGGATCAATGGTTCGTCGCGATGAGTAAAGCCACGCCGAAGCATGCTGGCGGCATCGCCGGCCGCGCGCTTGATGCGGTGAAGAACGGTGAAGTGAAGTTTCACCCCGAACATTGGGCAAGCACTTACAACCACTGGCTTGGCAATATTCAAGACTGGTGTATTTCGCGTCAACTCTGGTGGGGCCATCAAATCCCGGCGTGGTACGACGCCGACGGCAAGGTGTACGTTGCCCGCAGCGAAGCCGAAGCGCTCAAACAAAGCGGTGGCAAGCCACTCACGCGCGATGAAGACGTGCTCGACACTTGGTTCTCGTCCGCGCTCGTGTGTCACACGACGCTCGGCTGGCCGGAAGAAGTTCGCTTCGAAAAAGACAAGGTGTACTTGCCGAGTAACGTGCTCGTCACCGGCAACGACATCATCTTTTTCTGGGTCGCGCGTATGGTGATGATGACCCTGCACTTCACCGACAAAGTGCCGTTCAAAGACGTCTACATCAACGCGATGGTGCGTGACGCCGAAGGCACCAAGATGAGCAAATCGAAGGGCAATGTGCTCGACCCGATTGACCTCGTGGACGGCATCGCACTCGGACCCCTCGTCGAAAAATCGACCAAGAGTTTGATGCTCGCAAGCCACCGCGAGAAGGCCGAAAAATACATCCGCAAAAACTTCCCGAACGGCATCACAGCCTACGGTGCTGACGCCGTGCGCTTCACCTATGCGTCGCTCTCCACGATGTCGATGACGTTGAACTTCGATCTTTCGCGTTGCGAGGGTTACCGCAATTTCTGCAACAAACTGTGGAATGCCACGCGCTTCGTGCTGATGAATGTGGAGGGTAAGGATTGCGGCGTGAGTTCCGCTCGTGGTGAGCCTGTCGAACCACCGATGACGCTTTCGTTTGTGGACCAGTGGCTCCTCGGTCGCCTGCAAGAAGCCAAGCGCGACATCGCAGACGGGTTTGACACGTACCGTTTCGACTTCGCGGCCAAAGCGCTCTATGAATTCGTGTGGGACGAATACTGCGACTGGTACGTCGAGTGCGCCAAGGTACAGATCGCCGAAGCCG
>JAKPSO010000039.1 GCA_029571495.1 Pseudomonadota bacterium | reverse complement strand
TTTTTGGTCACGAAACGCGTCTGCGGCATAGGACCTTCAACCGCGTCCACGAGAAGCAACGCGCCGTCCACCATCGAGAGCACGCGCTCCACTTCGCCGCCGAAGTCTGCGTGGCCCGGTGTGTCGACGATGTTGATTCGCGTGCCCTTGTAGGTCACCGCGCAGTTCTTCGCGAGAATCGTGATGCCGCGTTCGCGTTCGATGTCGTTCGAATCCATCACGCGTTCGCCGACTTGTTCGTGCGCCGCGAAGGTGCCCGACTGTTTCAGCAGGCAATCAACCAGCGTGGTTTTGCCGTGGTCAACGTGAGCAATGATGGCGATATTGCGAAGACCGGAGTTCGCGCTGGATGTCATGAGAGAGCCTTGAATCGCCTTGCTGCGAGCGCGCTGGAAAGCACGCCAATTCCTACTGGACGCAAGGCAGGTGAAGAAAACCCTCGATTTTACTGCGATGCAGCAAGAAGCGATAGAGCTATTTGTCTATCGCTTCCGGCTTTACGCCAATCTAGCCCCGTGGATCGAGTCCGGGCGTAGCAGTGATCTTGTGAATCGTGAGATCGGCGCCGTTGAATTCTTCTTCTTGGTCCAGCCGCAGACCGACGAAGTTTTTCAGTGCGCCGTAGACGATCGCCGAGCCGAAGACAGCGATCAGGATGCCGATGAACGTCCCCACAACCTGCGATCCGAACGCGACTCCGCCTAGGCCGCCAAGTGCTTTACTGCCGAAAATGCCCGCTGCGATGCCGCCCCATGCGCCACACAACCCGTGCAGCGGCCAGACGCCGAGCACGTCGTCGATCTTCCAGCGGTTTTGTGTGAGCGTGAACATGTACACAAAAATTCCGCCCGCGATGCCGCCGACCGCCAGCGCACCGATTGGGTGCATCACGTCGGAACCCGCGCACACTGCGACCAAACCCGCGAGCGGGCCGTTGTAGGCGAAGCCAGGGTCGTTGCGACCCACCAGAAGCGCGACGAGTGTGCCACCGACCATCGCCATGAGCGAGTTCACGGCGACGAGACCGCTGATCTTGTCGATGGTTTGTGCTGACATCACGTTGAAGCCGAACCAACCCACCGCGAGCACCCAAGCGCCAAGCGCAAGAAACGGAATCGATGACGGCGGGTGCGCAGCGATCTGGCCTTGTTTGCCATAACGACCGGAACGCGGCCCCAAGAGCAGTACCGCGATCAAGCCGATCCAGCCGCCAACAGCGTGCACAACCACCGAGCCCGCGAAGTCATGGAATTCCTCGCCAAACGTCGCCTTCAACCACGCCTGCACGCCGAAGCCGCCGTTCCATGCGATACGCTCGAACAGCGGGTACACAAACGCCACGAGCAGCAGCGTCGCGACGAGCTGCGGGCCAAACTTCGCGCGCTCGGCGATGCCGCCGGAGACGATCGCTGGGATCGCGGCTGCAAACGTAAGCAAGAAGAAGAATTTCACGAGCTCGTAGCCGTTTTTCGCGGCCAGCGCATCAGCGGGGCCGAAGAAGTTCGCGCCGTACGCTATCCAGTAACCAATGATGAAGTATGCGATTGTCGAGACCGCGAAGTCGGCCAAGATTTTTACGAGCGCGTTGACCTGATTTTTCGCGCGAACGGTGCCAAGCTCCAGAAACGCAAACCCGGCGTGCATGGCCAAAACCATGATCGCGCCGAGCAAGATAAAGAGCGTGTCGTTAGCTGTTTTGAGTGCTTCCAAATTTCCCCCGCGAGATTCTGCAAATTGAGCGCACCAAATGAAGCAATAGTCATGCCCGATAACGGTGCATGCAACTCGTTGATTTTTATCGACTTTCGGAGTTCGGCCCAAAATTGGATGTGGCACAAACGCACCAAATTTGCACATTCGGCAATAACTCGCACCAATTTCTCGCGAAACGCATCGCGTCGCCGACGCGAATGTTCAGCTTTGTTGATCCTGTGACCGTCGGACGGCCATTCGCCGCGCCTATTTCATCATGTCGACATTAGATGAAAGTACGCGCAAACGACAGTAAATAGGCGGTTGGCGTCGAAAAGCTATATGGAACGGATTACGAAAGGCGCCTACGCGCTCAGAACACGGCACACCACGTCGCCACCGCGCGCACGAGTCGTTACCATGAGCCATCACCAAAAAGGAGAGCGCCGATGCGCCGTCGAACATTGTTGGGTTTGTGTGCATTCGCAGGCGCACTTTGCGCTGGTAGCGTGTTCGCGCAGACCACAGCCTATCCAAACCGCCCGATTCGCCTAATCATCCCGTTCCCGCCCGGTGGCGCCACGGACATTATCGGGCGCACGCTGGCGCAGAAGCTCACCACACAGCTCGGGCAGCCCGTGGTCGTGGACAACAAGCCGGGCGCAGGCGGCACCTTGGGGTCGAACGAGGCATCGAAGGCCGCGCCGGATGGCTACACGCTGCTGCTTGCAACGAATTCAACACATTCCATCGCGCCACTGCTTTACAAAAACATTCCATACTCCGCGCTCAAAGATTTTGCGCCAATTTCGGAGGTGGCAACGGCTACGAATGTGCTGATCGTGACGCCGAATTTGCCGGTCAAGGACGTGCGCGAACTGATCGCGCTTGCAAAGGCAAAACCCGACGCATTGAACTTCGCATCCAGCGGCAACGGCACTGTCGTGCATCTGCAAAGCGAACTGTTCAAGCTCATGTCCGGTACGCAGCTCACACACGTCCCGTACAAGGGCACGGCGCTCGCAATCCCGGACCTGATCAGCGGGCAGACACACATGCTTTTTGATTCACTGGTGTCGGCTCTGCCTCACATCAAAGGCGGCAAGGTGAAGGCGCTCGCCGTGACATCTACGAAGCGCACTGCGCTGCTGCCCGATATTCCAACCGTCATCGAATCGGGCCTGCCGGGTTACGAGGTGAACACCTATTTTGGCTTGTTCGCTCCGGCGGGCACGCCGCGCGAGATCGTCCAACGCTTGCAACGAGAGGCCGCTGCGGCGGTGCAAAGCGCCGATGTTCGCGATCGATTTGCCGGTCAAGGCGCTGAGCCCGTAGGCGGCACGCCGGAAGCACTGACCGCACTCATTCGTAGCGAGACGGAGAAATGGAAGCGCGTGATTGACAGCGGCCACGTCAAAGCCGAGTAGAAACGATGAACTCACGAAGCGCCGCGGCACGGCGACCGGCATAAACTATGTGATCACGCGCTCAGTGCGCCACTCTCATTCATAGGAACCGAGACATGAAACGAACCCTCATTACTGCATTGCTCGCGACGGCTGGCTTAGCGCTGGCGAGCGGCGCATCCGCCCAGAACTTTTTCCGCATCAACACCGGTGGTGTGGCGGGCACGTATTACCCGATCGGCGGCTTGATCGCGAACGCAATTTCGCAGCCTGCTGTTCCAGGTTTGGTCGCGACATCGGTGGCATCCAATGGCTCAGTTGCGAACATCAGTGCGGTCGTTAGTGGCGGAGCCGAATCGGGTTTTTCGCAAGCAGACGTCGCGTACTGGGCCTACACCGGCACCGGCACGTACGAGGGCAAACCGAAGGTTACCGATCTGCGCCTGATCGCGAATTTGTACCCGGAGAGCTTCCACCTCGTTGCGCGTAAGGGCGCGAACATCAAGACAATTGCTGACCTGAAAGGAAAGCGCGTGTCACTCGATGAGCCCGGATCCGGCACTTTGGTGAACGCACGTGCAATTTTGGCGGCCTATGGCGTGACCGAAAAAGATATCAAGGCCGAGTTCTTGAAGCCAAATGCCGCAGGTGAAAAACTTAAAGACAATTCACTCGACGCGTTCTTCTTCGTTGGCGGCTATCCCGCAGGTGCGATTGCGGAATTGGCCGCAACGGGCGGCATCGACATCCTGCCCATCGCCGGCCCCGAAGCAGAGAAACTCGCCAAGCAGTTCGGGTTCTACGCAGCGGACACCATTCCCGCAGACACTTACAAAGGCGTAGGCGCCGTCAAAACGCTTGCCGTCGGCGCGCAATGGGTAACGAGCGCAAAGCAAGATGCCACGCTCGTCTACAACATCACCAAAGCGCTGTGGAACGACAACACGCGCAAGGCGCTTGACTCCGGTCACGCGAAGGGCAAGGCCATCGTTCGCGCCAACGCCATCGCGGGCGCGGGCATTCCGCTGCATGCAGGGGCCGAGAAGTTCTACAAAGAAGTCGGGATGTTGAAATAACCCGAGATCACTCACTGAAGGCCGGTTTCATCCGGCCTTTTTCGTTTGCGCCTAGGTCGCCGTCACCTTTCCCACTGAGAACGCAATGAGCACATTGATCATCGACGATAAAGCCGTCGCCGAACTCGAGACCAAATACGACAGCGAGATGCGCTTTCGGCCGATGGTGAACGTGGCGTTGACGGCGGTCACGTTTCTACTGATCGCGCTGTCGATATTCCACTATTACACGGCCGGCTTCGGGTTGTTACGCGAAGCAACGCACCGCGGTGTGCATCTCGCGTTCGTGCTCGGTCTCATCTTCCTCGTCTTCGCGTTCAGCAAAAAGGAAGGCGTGCAGCGCGATCCAAGTTGGCATCATCCCCTTGGGCTGCCGCTGTACGACTGGGTGTTTGCGCTTCTGGCGGTCGCCTCTGCGCTCTACATCCCATACGTGTTTGATGATCTCGCGTTTCGGATTGGTAATCCGGACAGTATGGACGTCGTCATGGGCACGATTCTGATTGTGTTGCTGCTCGAAGCCACGCGTCGCTCAATGGGATGGCCGCTGCCGATCATCGCGATTTCGTTCATGCTCTACGCGATGTTCGGGCAGTCGTTCCCTGGTCTGCTCAAGCATGCGGGCGCGACGTGGTCGCAAGTGGTCAATCACCAATATATGACCAGCCAAGGCATCTATGGCATTGCTGTGGGTGTGGTGGCGACTTACGTGTTTCACTTTGTGTTGTTCGGCGTTCTCGCCACGCGCATTGGGCTCGGCCAATTGTTTTTGGATGTGGCCTCGGCGATTGCAGGTAAATACGCGGGCGGTCCGGCGAAGGTCAGCGTGTTCGGCTCAGCGATGTTCGGCATGCTTTCGGGATCATCGGTTGCCAATGCCGTGACGGTGGGCTCGCTCACAATTCCCGCGATGATTCGCATCGGCTATCCGCGCCACTTCGCGGGTGCCGTCGAAGCGGCAGCGTCGACCGGCGGTCAGATTACGCCACCGATCATGGGCGCAGCGGCGTTCTTGATGATCGAATTTTTGGGCTTGCCGTATGCCACGATTGTGATCGCAGCGATTGTGCCTGCATTCATGCATTTCTTCGGCGTGTTTTGGCAGGTTCATTTCGAAGCCAAGCGCACGGGACTGCGTGGTTTGTCACCGGAAGAACTCCCGAGCGTGAAGGAGAGTTTCCGCAAACGCTGGCCGACGCTGATCCCGCTCGTGCTCTTAGTCGGCACGTTGATGAGCGGTTTCACGCCCTATGTGTCTGCGTTCGCGGGCATTACAAGCTGCATCATTGTCGGCATGACCACGAGCGAAAAGGGCAACACCGGGCAAGGCTTGGGATTGATGGCGGTGCTGCATGCCGTACTTGCGGTAATCATTTCCGGCGCGCTTGAGAGCTACGGCGTGGCGTTGTTTGCGGTGAGTGTCGTCGTGTTCGCGGTGCTGCTGAAGACGCTAAATTTGCCTGCGCGCTTCACACGCGCGGAACTGATTGATGCGTTTTCAACGGGCGCTAAATATGCGCTCGCTGTGGGTGCGGCCGCGGGAACCGTCGGGCTCGTCATCGGTGTGGTTACGATGACGGGCGTCGGTTTCAAGGTCAGTTACATCGTCAACGCCGCAGCAGGTTCGATGGCGGAATTTTTCACGAGCATTTTGCCCACTTGGCTCATCAGCAAACAGGCGTTGATGTTGCTCTGCGCGCTTTTCATGACAGGCTTCGTATGCATTCTCATGGGCTGCGGCATCCCGACGACGGCAAATTACATCATCATGGTAACGGTTGCCGCGCCAGCGCTTGTACAGATGGGCGTCGAGCCGATTGTGGCCCACTTCTTCGTCTTCTACTACGGCGTTTTGGCGGACATCACACCACCCGTTGCGCTCGCAGCGTACGCAGCTGCGGGTATGGCCAACTCCGACCCATTCAAGACGGGCAACACTGCCTTTCGACTCGGTTTGGGTAAGGCCTTGGTGCCATTTGTCTTCGTGTTTTCGCCAGCGCTGCTGCTCGTTACCAAGGGGTTTTCGTGGAGCGCTTTCGCTGTGGTGTTCACGGCGTGCATCGCAAGCATTTTGTTGCTCGCTGCGGCGTTGTCGCGCTACTTGTTGATCGAAATGAACAGCTGGGAACGGGCGCTGGCGTTTTCCGCCGCGCTCATCATGATCGCCCCGGGCCTGCCCATGTTGGGCCTTGGAGTGGTCGTCGCACTCCCGATGCTCATTAGTCAATGGACGAGGTCGCGCGCAGCTATGCCTACGTAGCGCGAATGCGCCGTTACGTCAGCGAAACTGGGAACTGGCGCGTTGTGCTGATCGTCCTACAGACTTCGTTGCCGATTTGGCGAGAATGCTTAGATGAAATCCT
>JAKPSO010000036.1 GCA_029571495.1 Pseudomonadota bacterium | reverse complement strand
GCCACCGGTCCGACGGGCGCGACTGGAGCCACTGGCGCGACAGGGGCAACAAGCACTGTCGCTGGACCGGTTGGCCCTACAGGCCCAACGGGTGCCACTGGCGCGACGGGTGCGACTAGTACCGTTGCAGGCCCGATTGGGCCTACCGGTCCAACGGGTGCAACTGGCGCAACCGGGGCGACGAGCACGGTCGCTGGCCCCATTGGTCCAACAGGACCTACCGGGGCAACCGGCGCGCCGGGACCCACCGGAGCCGCGAGCACAGCAGTTGGGCCAGTGGGGCCGACGGGGCCGAAGGGATCGGCACCGTACGCTGTCACAGTAGGCGGCACGCTCACAACGGCGCTGCCGCAACCGCTTTATCCAATTTCGGTGAGCTTTGGTAACCCGATGCTGGTGACCGTCATGTCGCCGCTTGGGTACTTCGCAAATTTGACGAGCACCAGTGATCCGACGACCAGCGTACCTTCCTACGGCGATATCCAAGGGGGAACTACGGCGAACTATGTTGGCCCGGGCTGTACCGGCGACGTCTGGCTCAACGCGGCCAGCTTTCAGCCCGGCCAAGTGGTTCGCGCTGGAACCCCCGCGCAGCTGTACTACATACCTCGAAACGCCACCGTTGCAATTCCGGCTGGGGTGAATCCGAACCGGGGCAGTCGCAGTTCAGGGTCAATCACTCCGAATTGCGAATCTCCCGCTGCAAGTCCTGCTCTTACCGGGCACTATTACCGCGGCGTGCCGCACGTGCCCGCGACGACGGGGTTTGGATTGTCGGTCAGCGGTAACGGCGTCATCCAGTTTGACTACGTGCCGTAATAAGCAGCGTTAGCGCTCACGCGCCCGCGTTCACTTGCGGGCAACGCGTCGCCGAGTCCGAGCAGGGCCACGGCGGCGTCGCGTCCCGTCGACCGAGCGTCGTCGGTTCCGGCGTAGAACGCACTGATCGCCACTTCATCCAGCGCGCGCCACGTGTACGTTTCTTGATCTACAAACAACCGATCCTTCGGTCGCGGCATCGTTGACGCATGTTTCGCATACACAAATGCAACCGTGTGTTCACCACGAAGTCGGTGGAAGCGCGCCAACTCGACCAGCGGCTCAGCGCGCTGAGGCCGAGCGTTGAACGCGCGTAGGTAGCCCGCAGCGACAATTTCGGCAGGCTCAGCCAACTTCTCGGAAAGCACTGCGGCTTGAAATTGTGAATACCAAACCTCTTCATCCCATCCGCCCATGACTACCCGTCGGCCATACGCGGCTTTCGCTTCGGCCAACATTCCAGCGTCGCGATAGCTCTGCGCCAAGTAGAACGCGTTGCGCGCGTTGTCAGGCTCTTCGCGCAACGCGCTCTCGAGGATGGCGACGTCCTTTAAGTATGTTGACGGGTCGCGCGCACGTGCGCCATCGTGGTGAATGATGACCTTCGGCGCGTCCAACGCAACGGACGCGACGGGCTTGCCGCAATCCGGATACTCGTGCAAAACCCCGATCCAGCGCCACGGAAGACGAGTCGCTGCGACCGCAAATCTCGCATACCGTATGCCTGCATAGGAGCACATGAGCTCATACCCGTCGGCGGTCATGTTGGCGGGCCACGCGAACTTTGGTGGAACATCAAACAACTCATCGGCGTCAATGAAGAGCAGATAGTCGCAGCCCTCACTTTTGGCAAGCTCAAGCGCCTCAGTTCTGTTGTGACCAAAGTTCTTCCACGGCCGAGAGTGCAAGGTTCCAGGAATCCCCGCGAGAGCTCCTTCAATGAGGCGCATGGTGTCATCGGTGGAGCCCGTGTCAACAATGCACCAACGATCAATCAGAGGTCGCGCCGAAGCGAGGCATCGCTCGATGACGTGCGCTTCGTTTTTGACGATCATGTTCAAACAAATAGTGGGACGCATAGCTGGCCGATACGTTGTTCTTGTCCGGTGAAAGTGTCTCAGAAACGCCGTGTCAAGATTCAAATTATCTAGCGCAGAAGACCATCACCCGATCCTCGATGCCACCGACGCCACACAGACGGACGCATGCGTTTCAGGGAAGCGACTGGCACTCGGACGGTTCGCTCCAAATGAGCGGAATGTCAATTGGCGCGCCACCCTCGCATCGACCAGCAAGACAGGAATATCCGCGCAGCAACGCGCCATTCGCATTGCGAAGAAGCAAGCCAGTTTCTTCTCCTTGCAGAATGCGGTTGGCAAAGCGATTTGCCCTTTGCTCCCGATCATCATCAGTTGTGTGCCACTCGCATCGCCACGCGTAGGCGCGCGCTTTGCAACTCAGACTACTGACGGCGCGCGCTTCGCTAATCGACTGCGTCACTCGAAACGTAAACTCGTCGACTTCGGCGGGCCAGTCATACTTCCCCGTGTCGAGCGATAGGCGGAGAGTAGGCTTCTTGTCCCCGCCTCCGTCAGGCGCGTCGACGCTACGCAGACACAGTGCCCGAGCCTTCGGATCGCGGCTGGAAGCGGCCCGTTTCACGCGAGACAGGATCGACGGCTGGTTGTTGTCAGTGAGTGCGCCAGCGTAGCGCCGCTCAATCTCAACGCACCGCGCCGTTGGCAATCGATCGAGCCGGAAGACTCGATCATCCGCGCCGATCTTTACGACCGACGAAGGCGTCGCGTCGGGGCGCGATATTTGATCCAAGAATGAAAGCAACGGCCACTGCTTTGCAGTCGTGTTTACCTGTAACTGCATGCCCACGCGCTGAAGGCGTAGCGCTGTAGCGGTGTTATCGCCGCTAACTCCCAACTTCGCTTTGCAGCCGATGCTCGCCGAAGTGTCGCTACACTCAACGTCGCCCGCGATCATTTCACCCGAGCGCAGTTCAACATAGATTTGCGCAGTGACGTTTCGTGGCAGCTCGGGATC
>JAKPSO010000026.1 GCA_029571495.1 Pseudomonadota bacterium | reverse complement strand
CAAAGTAACTCGCCGCAAGGCGAAACGGAGCCGTAACAGACGCACTAAATCATCCAATCAGACCCTTCGACGAGCTCAGGGTGAACGGTGTTCACGGGGCACGATCCGCGCCGATTGCAATTTGGTTGGTATCAATTTGTGGCGCAATAAGATTGCGCCCTACGGTGTGTACGACGCCTTCGGCGCGGCGCGCGCCGCAGCGCTTACTTCCCTGCAGCCAGTTCCTTCTTGATCACCGCTTCGTCTTCCTCACGGAAACGACGATTGCCGCATTGAGTGCGCCACTCGATCACTTTGTCTTGATGTGGGCCGACTTGGTCGTTGATGGTGTCGTTACGTTTGTTGAACTCGTCGACGCGCGCGTTGAGGGCTTCGACGCGTTCGATGACGACCTTCTGGTCTGCGGTGAACTTCGCTGCGTCTTGTTCGTAAACGCGGTTGCGCTCTACGAGTTTCTTGCGCTCGGTTTCGTATTCGGCTTTTTGTTCGTCGGTCTTGGCGGCGGTGGCCAGCGCGCTAAGTTCGGTGACGCGGCTCGACATGGAGTCGCGTTCGGCACGCAGCGTGGTGCCGCGCGCGCGAATGTCGTCGGTGAGTTTTTTCACTTCCGCTTGTTCAGCTTTGATCGCGTCTTTGTCACGCGTGAAACCTTGCTGTGCTTGCAAGATTTCCGCGGCGGTTGCGTCGTTAGTCTGCTTCAACTTCATGCAAGCGCGCAGCTCGCTAATGGTCATGATCTTGTCGCCGCGGGTCTGGGCAGCGACAGGATTGGCGGCGAGCACGAGCGCCGATGAGACGAACAAAGTTGCGCGGAGGAAATGTGTTTTCACGATGTGGCTGCCCATACGCGGAGATTGGAAACCGGTGAGTTTAGTCGAGCCGAAGCGTGTGCGTTCGGCCCGACGGTGCGCGCACTATTCCGCTTCGATCTTGGCGGCTTTGGTGAGTTGCGCCCAGCGCTTGACTTCGCTGTCGATGAGTTTGGCGAGGCCCGCTGAATCGGTCGGATCGAGGTCAAAACCACCGGCGTTGAGTTTCTGTTTCAGTTCAGCGGTTGCGAGCGCTTTGAGCATGCTGGCGCTGAGCTTGGCGACGACTTCCTTTGGCAAGTGAGCGGGCCCGACCAGCGCGAACCATGGGACGAGCTCATAGCCCGGCACTTGTTCCGTGATCGCGGGCAAATCGGGCAACGCGGCGGACCGCTTAAGGCTCGTGACGCCGAACGCTTTGACTTTGCCGCCTTTGATTTGCGCCTGCGCGTTGCCGAGGTCGGCGAACACGACTTCAATGTTGCCGCCGAGCATGTCCGTGATCGCAGGTGGGATGCCTTTGTACGGAATCATTTGCATGTCGCCGCCGATCATCGAGGCGAACAACGAGCCCGACACCCACGAGCCAGATGAACCTTGGCCGAAGCGGACTTTGCCGGGGTTGGCCTTCACATAGGCGATAAAGCTTTTGAGATCGGTCGCCGGCACTTTGTCGTTGGTGATGAGCACGAACGGCGTGGTGGCAATCTTGCCAATCGGCGTGAAGTCTTTCGCGGGGTCGTATGGCACTTTCTTCAGGAGGCTCACGACGGCGGCCTGCGTGGTGCTCGTGGTGACCATGAGCGTGTAGCCATCGGCCGCGGAGTTCTTCACTTCGTTGGCGCCGATGGTGCCCTGAGCACCAGCCTTGTTGTCGACGACGATGGTCTGGCCCAAATCTTTGCCCATAACTTCCGCGAGATGGCGCGCGACGACGTCCGTCGCGCTGCCCGCCGGGAAGGGCACGAGGAATTTGATGGTCTTGGTCGGGTACGCCTGTGCGCTGGCGGCGGTGGCCGTGAGCGCGACGGCGGCGCAGACGAGCGCGCGAGTAAGAGAGCGAAGCAGCATAGTGACTAGCCTTGTCGAGTCGGGAATCTTGGGTGATTGTAGGAAGCGGCGCGGCTTTGACTTGCTGGATTGCCCGTGATCTACAGCTTTCGTGCTGTAGCGACCGTTTGGCGGCGCCTACCGCATCGTTTTATGACTTTTCGACTACTCACTTTTTCGCGCTTCGTGCTCCATGCGGCGGTCGTTACGTGCAGAAAGCTGTAGCGGTTTAAGTCTTATACATGCTTTGGAAGCGCTTTCCATGATGTGAAATTTCGGCTAGCATTTCGTTTGGAGGCAATGCTCGACATTCAAAACCGTTGTGCAGTGCAGTAACGCCACAATCACGTGGAAGACACATTCGAGCGCGCGCGACACCCGCGAACGCTCATCACAA
>JAKPSO010000001.1 GCA_029571495.1 Pseudomonadota bacterium | reverse complement strand
ATTCGTGACGCCACGGCGAGCGATGGCACGCGAAAGTGGTTGTTCGACGTTGGGTCGAGCGCCGTTGACGCTGTCTTCATACCCGAGGACGACCGCGGCACGCTGTGCATTTCGTCCCAAGCGGGCTGCGCGCTTGACTGCGCGTTTTGCTCGACGGGCAAGCAAGGTTTCAACCGCAATTTGTCGACCGGCGAAATCATCGGTCAATTGCGTTACGCCAATAAAGTGCTCAAGGCCGACATCGGTATCGACGGTCGCACGCCCGACGGTGTGCAGCCGGTGACTAACGTCGTGATGATGGGCATGGGCGAGCCGCTGGCCAACTACCTTGCCGTGTTCCCTGCGCTTGAAATGATGCTTGACGACAACGCGTATGGCCTCTCGCGCCGTCGCGTCACCGTCTCGACGTCAGGCATGGTGCCGCAGATTGACGAGATGGCGAAGGTCGTGCCCGTGGCGCTAGCAGTGAGTCTGCACGCCCCAACGGACGCGCTGCGGGACGTGCTCGTGCCGATCAACAAGCGCTACCCACTGAAAGAGCTGCTCGCGGCATGCAATCGCTACCTTGAGTTCGCGCCGCGCGACTTCATCACGTTTGAATACGTGATGTTGGACGGCGTGAATGATCAGCCAGAACACGCCGACGCGCTTATCAAAATCGCGCGCCAGGTGCCGTGCAAATTGAACCTCATTCCGTTCAATCCGTTTCCGAATTCCGAATTCAAAAAGTCGCCACGCGAGCGCATCTTGGCCTTCCAGCGCCGTTTGTCCGACGCCGGCATCGTCACCACCGTGCGCAAGACGCGCGGCGACGATATCGACGCGGCATGCGGTCAGCTCGCGGGTCAGATCAAAGATCGCACGCGGCGTACCATTGCAATTCAATCCGCTCAGGCCGCGAAGCGGCTAAGCGCAGATACAACGACACCTACAGGAGGCATCGCATGAAACGTGCTCTGAACATCAGTCTCAGCCTGATACTTTGTGCGCTGCTCGCGGCCTGCGCGAATCTGTCCAACAATAAAAAGGAAGAGGACGAAGCGCCCCAAACAACCACGCAGGCAAACAGCGAAGCGCCACTTCGATATCGCGCGCGTATCCACACCGAGTTGGCCGCAAACTATTTCCAGCGCGGCCAAATGGCAGTAGCACTCGAAGAGCTTCGTGAGGCCATTCGCCTCGACCCCCGCTACGGCGTTGCGCACAGCGTGTTGGGGCTCGTGCACGCAGAACTGGGCGAATTTCCAAAGGCTGAGGCGGCGTTTCTAGAGGCCATCAAAGTCGCGCCTGCGGAAGGTGAAATTCGCAACAATTACGGGTCTTACTTGTGCCGGCAGAATCGCGCCAAGGAAGGATTGGAGCAGTTTGACGCCGCACTGCGCATCCCGCTGTATTCAACACCGAATCAGGCGCTCGAAAACGCGGGTACGTGCGCGCTGGGCGCGAGCCTCATTCGCCCTGCCGAGGTCTATTTTTCGCGTTTGGTGCAGTTGCAGCCGTTCAATTCGCGCGGCTACCAAGGCCTGGCTGCGATCGCGCTGAAAACTGCGCGCTTTGATGAAGTTCGTCGCCAAGTGCGCATGGGCCTCAATGCTCAGCCCACCACGCCAGAACTGTATTTTTATGGTGCATGCGCCGAACGCAATCTGCGCGATCAAGGCGCGGAAGATTCATACGTTCAGCAGTTGAAATCTCGCTTTCCAGACTCGTCGCTGAACGAACAACTACGTAAAGGAGGCTGCCAATGACCGAGGAAGCCAACACATCTCCTTTGAATGGGAACACCGCGAGCGCCGCGATAGCGCCCGGCGAGTTGCTACGCCAAGCGCGCGAGCGCGCAGGCCTGTCGCAAGAAGACATCGCAGGAAAACTCAAACTCGCGGCGCGGCAAATCGCGGCGATCGAATCCGGCGATTTGGCTTCGCTTCCGGAGCGCACATTCACGCGTGGCTTCATGCGCAGCTACGCACGGCTCGTTGGTGTTGATCCAACAGCACTGGGGCTCGACCAACCTGCACCGCAAGCCACCGCTCCGACGGAGTTCCGCCAAGCTACCGAAGTAAAGGGCGAAGTCACTTTCGATCCGTCGGGCAAGTCACGAAGCGCGGCGCG
>JAKPSO010000965.1 GCA_029571495.1 Pseudomonadota bacterium | reverse complement strand
ACGAGATGTTTGTCGCCGCGGCACGCCGCCACCGCGAAAGACCTGTGCATCGCCTATCGGACGCCGTCTTTGCATTCGATGCTGGCCGACGAACCAAGCCGAGAAACAAAATAATTGGGGGCCACAATGCTTGATATTCTCATCCGCGGCGGAACAATAGTCGACGGCACGGGCGCAGAGCCGAAACGTGGCGACGTCGGCATTCTTGGCGGGAAAATTCATTCCGTCGGCGATGTCGGAGCGACCGCCAGACGAGTGATCGACGCCGACGGGTTGCACATCCTTCCGGGGTTCATTGATCTGCACACACATTACGACGGACAGGCGTCGTGGGACGAAACCTTTGCGCCGAGTATTTATCACGGCGTGACGACGGTTGTCATGGGCAACTGTGGTGTCGGCTTCGCACCTGTGCGGCCCGGTGATCGCGATGTGTTGATCGACTTGATGGAGGGCGTCGAGGAAATCCCAGAGACGGCGCTGAGCGAAGGCATGACGTGGGATTGGGAGTCTTTTACCGATTACGGCCGAGCACTGGATGCCATGCCGCACTCACTCGATTTCATGACGCTGGTGCCGCATGATTGTCTTCGCCTCTACGTGATGGGCGAGCGTGCAGCGCGTGGCGAACCCGCGACAGCCGTCGACATCACCATGATGCAAACGCTGCTGCACCAAGCGCTGGTGGATGGCGCCGCAGGGCTGGCGGTCGGCAGCACAGAAACGCATCGAACAGCAGGCGGTCAAATGACCCCGTCATTTGAGGTGAATCCGTCCGAACTAAACGCTCTGGCGTCGGTGCTGCGAGACCTGCCATACCGAGTGATTCAAGCCATTAGCGACTTCGCGAGTCCACGCGGAGCGCCCGAGCAAGAACACGCAAGATTCACCCGCGAATACGCGAAACTCGAAGACATGGCGCGCGTGGCTAACCGCCCCATCTCAATCACGTGGATGGATCGAGTCATCGCACCACAGCAATCGGCGTGGCTTGGCGACGCGGCGCGCGCGAGCGCAGCCAAGGGCATCACCGTTCGGCTACAGACTTCGCCACGCGGCATCGGTGTGCTCAATGGCTTGGACACGACGCTCAATTTGCTCGACGCATTTCCGAGCTATCGCGCCATTAGCCACCTACCGGCCAAAGAGCGCGCCGCGAAATTGCGAGAGGCCGATACTCGCGCGCAGATACTCTCCGAAAAGCCCATTCGTCTTTCGATTGAAGGCTCGTCGATTCCGCCGCTGGCTGACTACGTTGTTGCAAACTTTGAAACGATTGCATTTACGTTGTTTCCGTTGTTGCCCGACGCCGCGAGCAGCATGGACTACGAACCTTTGCCACAATCGTCTTTTGGTGCACAGGCTAAAGCCCGCGGCGTTTCAGCGCGAGAGCTGATGTACGACCATCTGGCTGCAGGCGATGGCAGCAACCTCGTGTACTTTCCTATCCACAACTACCTTCAAGGTTCACTCGATCGCATTCGCGAAATGTTGATGGATCCAAACGCGCTTTGCGCGCTGGGCGACGGTGGTGCGCACGTCGGGACCATCTGTGACGCAAGTGTCACGACCACCATGCTTGCGCATTGGGGCGTTCAACGCACGCGCGGCCCGAAAATTCCGCTGCCGCACGTCGTTCACATGCTGACGCAGCGCAACGCGTTGCACATGGGACTACGTGATCGAGGTGTGATCGCGGTCGGGAAGAAGGCGGATCTCAACATCGTCGACTTGGATCGCTTGGCGCTGCCGATGCCGGAAATAGTCCGCGACCTACCACTGGGTGGGCGCCGAATGGTGCAGAAGTCACGCGGGTATGTCGCAACGCTTGTCAGCGGACAACCCGTTATCGAAAACGGCGAAATTACTGCGGCGCGCCCCGGTCGCTGGACGCACGGCCCGTGGGCGAACTAAATGTCTGAACAAGCCACACACTAATGAGACCATTCGAAATTAAGGAACCAGTAATGCACTTACTCACCGCCGCACGCCGTCTAATTGGTGCAACTGCAGCCGCGCTGTTGGCTCTGATGACGCAACATGTCAGCGCCCAATCAGACTATCCCAATCGCCCGCTAAAAATCATCATCCCGTTGCCGGCGGGCGGCGCTGCCGACGTCGCGACGCGAACGATGGCATTGGAGCTAGAAAAACAACTTAAGCAACCTGTCGTCGTAGACAACAAGCCGGGGGGCTTGTTTCAGGTCGGACTGCAGGCAATGCTCGCGGCGCCGGCGGACGGCTACACGTTGTTGCATTTGAACGCGGGCATGGTCGGCGTACAAGTGGTGCAAAAGCGTTACGACATCGTCAAACAAACCCAGCCCATCACCATCGCCGGCGAGACTCCGATGGTGTTGATGGTCGGTCCCAACACTCCGTTCAAGTCGATCAAAGAACTGGTCGACTACGGTCGTGCCAACCCGGACAAACTTAACTACGCGACCCCGGGGCCTGGCTCCATTGAGCACTTGAAAGTGGCACAACTGGAAAAAGTAGCTGGCTTCAAGGCCATCAACGTTGCATACAAAGGCGGCCCGGATATGGTCAAGGCGGTCGTTGGCGGAGAAGTGCATTTCACGATTGCGCCCGC
>JAKPSO010000955.1 GCA_029571495.1 Pseudomonadota bacterium | reverse complement strand
CGGCGCGCGATTGGTCCGTCACGACGAAATCGATCGTCGGCCAAGATGGCCACGTGACAGGGCTGAAGGCCGCACGCGTCGAGTGGAAGGACGGCAAGATGACAGAAGTCGCTGGAAGCGAATGGGAAATGAAGGCCGATCTCGTGCTCTTGGCGATGGGCTTCGTGCACCCGGTTGCGCCTGTGCTTCAGGCCTTTGGCGTTGACCGCGACGGACGTGGCAACGCACGTGCGGGTACCGACGACAACGATAACGTTACCGGGCAAGCAGCGCTCGCCTACAGCACGAACATTCCGAAAGTGTTCGCGGCCGGTGACATGCGTCGCGGCCAGTCGCTTGTCGTGTGGGCTATTCGTGAAGGCCGTCAGGTTGCGCGCTCGGTCGACGCGTTCCTCATGGGTAGTACAACGTTACCGAGATAACTGGCAAAGCCCTGAAGTGCTGTCGCGCGAAATTGTCCACTAGTTGACAATTTCGCGCTGAATGCGTTGCTTCACGCGCAGATTTGTGACGCGCACGCCCGTTAGGTGTTATCACCGCTGACATGCATCGCCCTCGGCCCGGTCAGACTTATCCCAAAGCGTATGAAACTTGCGGAAGCCCCCTCCCGGCGCTGCCTTTTTCCGCTATTGTTCGCGCGCTCGTTTAACAAAAAATCCACACACTGGAGATGCATAGTGAAAACAATTGAGAGGGGCCTGATGAATCGATCGATTCGAAGTGCAATGTTCGGTAGCAGTCTGTTGACAGGGTTGCTATTGAGCTTGCCGACGTTTGCGGCAAAGACAGTCGACGACCACGGAAACGTAGGCTACGACACCGCCGCAGAATGCGACGCCGCAGTTGCCAACGGCAGCGCGAAGTTTTATCAACCGTTTACGCAACACCCACCACTTCAGCTCGACGGCGAAGCGAGTGTGAAGCAACAAAAAATTTCTGATCTCGTTTCGGCGACAGCGGCTGCAAGCGCGCTGGGTTATCAAGCGTCCGCATACGCCAGCGGCGCATGCGACCTCGGGGTTGGCCGCGCAGGTGAGCGCGATGGCGTTAGCCGCAAACTCATCGGCAAATGGGTTCCCTATAGCCCTAACATGCCGATCAACGTTTATTACGCAGCGGGCGGTAACGCGGTTCGCGCCACGATGCAGCTTTGCGACAACCACTTCGGTAACAAGCTGCCGCGTCCAGTGGGAGTGTCGACGCCAATGATTTCGGGTGCATCGAGCGAGTGTTTCGCTACCGTTGCAGCCCCTGCCCGCTACGAAACCAAGACCGAACAAGTGGTCAAAGTCGCGGCAAGCAAACGCGTTGAGGTTGTTCCAGGCACGTTCAAAACCGTGACCGAGCAAGTGCTCGTGACGCCTGAGTACAAGCGTTATGCCGCTGTGCCAGCAACGTACAAGACAGTGACCGAGCAAGTGCTTGTGAGCCCCGAGTACAAGCGTTACGAAACGATTCCAGCGACGTACAAGTCGGTGACCGAGCAAGTGCTGGTCAGCCCGGAGTACAAGCGCTACAACACGGTTCCGGCAACGTACAAGACGGTGACCGAGCAAGTGCTCGTCAGCCCTGAGTACAAGCGCCCGATCGCTGTTCCGGCCACGTACAAAACGGTGACCGAGCAAGTGCTCGTCAGCCCTGAGTACAAGCGCCAAATCGCGATTCCGGCTACGTATAAAACCGTGACCGAAACCGTCGTCACCAAGGCCGCTGGTTTCCGCGAAGAGCCGATCCCAGCGACTTACAAAACGGTGACTGAGCGCGTTCTGGTGAAACCTGAAGGCAAGCGTCTCGAAGTGATCCCAGCGACGTACAAAAACGTCACCGAGCAAATCGAAGTTCGCGCTGCTAGCAAGCGTCTGGAAGTCGTTCCAGCGACTTACAAAACCGTGACCGAGCAAGTCGAATCACGTCCAGCCTCCAAGCGCATCGAAGTCGTTCCCGCGACCTACAAGACGATCAGCGAACAAATTCTGGCCAAACCAGAATCCGTCCGCCTCGAAGCGATGCAAATCCCGTACAAGACAATCACCGAGCAAGTGGAAACGCGTGCTGCAGGTTCGCGTCTTGAAGTGGCTCCAGGCACGTTCAAGGAAGTTGAAGAGCGTGTGATGGTTCGCGCCGCCAGCAAGCGTATCGAGGTGGTTCCGGCCGTCTACGAAACCGTAACCGAGCGCGTCAAAGTCTCTGACGAAACGACCGAATGGAAACGTGGTCGCGTATGGTTGGCACAAGCCACAGCCGTTAGCAGCGTAGCGGAGTACAACTCGGCCGTCGCCGCCGGCAAAGCCGTTCGCGGTAAAGCTGTTCGCCAAAATGGTGGCAAAACCGAAATCGTTGGCGACGTCGTAACCGACACCAGCAACTTGGTTCCTGGTTCCGTGGGCGTTGGCGGCCAAGCCATGAAGGACAGCGATGACGTGATGTGCCAAGTGGTTGTGCCTGCGCAATACCGCACGATCACGAAGACCGTCCTGAAAACGCCGGCATCGCAACGTGAAGTTGAGATTCCCGCGGAATACGCAATGGTTAAGCGCCAAGTCGTCGACACGCAAGCTGCTGCACGCGAAATCGGCATCCCCGCGCAATACAGCACGACTACGCGTCAAGTCATCGACTTCGAAGCGATTCTTGCTAAAGGCTTCAAGCTCTCGCCTGATAGCCGCACGTTGATCGCCGCCAATGGCGACGTTTGGACGCCGGTCTTTGGCCGTAACGCTGCCGGTGCCGCTGGTGCTGCTGGTTCGGGCGCAGGCAATGCTGCAAACGCAGCTGCGCTCTCCGCTGACCCACGCGTTGCTGGTTCAAACGTTGCGGGTTACACCCGTGAAATTCGTACGCCTGCGGAATACCGGACGGTGACGCGCGAAGTAATCGACCAAGCGCCAACGACGCGCGAAGTTCTGATCCCAGCTGAATTCAAGACCGTTACGCGTCAAGTGGTGGCAACGCCTGCGTCGACCCGTGAAATCGCGATCCCAGCAGAGTTCAAAACGGTTACGCGTCAAGTGGTTGATACGCCAGCATCGACTCGCGAAATCGCGATTCCAGCGGAGTACGCCACCATCGAGCGGCGCGTCGTTGACAAGCCTGCTTCCACACGTCGCATCGACATCCCTGCAGTAACCGAAAACGTGCAACGTCGCGTGATCGATACGCCAGCATCGGTTCGCGAAGAAGTGGTCCCGGCTGTGTACAAGACGGTCGCTCGCCAAGTGGTTGATACGCCCGCCACGACGCGTGACGAAGTGGTACCAGCCGTCTACAAAACTGAAACCCGTCAAGTGGTCGACAAACCGGCTTCGACGACCGAAGTGGTTGTTCCGGCCGTCTACAAGACGGAAGCTCGTCAAGTGGTCGACAAGCCCGCTTCGACGCGTGAAGTGGTTGTTCCAGCCGTCTACAAAACGGAAACCCGTCAAGTGGTCGACAAGCCTGCATCGACGACCGAAGTCGTTGTGCCAGCTGTGTACAAAACGGAAACCCGTCAAGTAGTTGACCAAGCGGCAAGCACCCGCGTCATTGACGTGCCAGCCGTGATGGACACGATCTCGTATCAGGTCAAAGTTGCCGACGCAACCTCGTCGCGTCGCCAAATCCTGTGCGAGTCGAACGCCACCGCCGCGAAGATCACGGAAATCAAAGAAGCCCTCAAAAAGGCAGGCTTTGATCCGGGTCGCATGGATGGCGTGATTCGTGCCGACATGATGACCGCGGTGAATCGTTATCAGCAATCCAAAAACCTCCCTGTGGACGGTTTTGGTTACCTGAATATTGAAACGGTGAAGGCTCTGGGCGTGTCGCCAAACTAAGCCTCAGAGCGTTAGCGCGGCGGAAACGCCGCTGCAACACTCGAACGAGAAGCCGCCGCAAGGCGGCTTTTTGTTTTTCCGAGCGCGTATTCTCTACGTCGCGCATCGCGCTGTTGCGTGGCGTCCCCATCGCTGGCGTAGCTGTTCTCTCAGATGCAAAATAACCCACTTCCCCAACTGAGTCGAAGCTTCCCAGTATGCTTCGCGATTCACACCCTTCACGTTCTCACCGATGACTGCAACTACTGACCTCTGCGATGCCAATGAGCCTCGACTTGCTGACGGCACGCTACGCGTACTCGCGCCAACTTTTCATCGCTATGGCAAACACACGACCTTTAGCGGTCGCGTCAAGACGCTGAAAGTGTTTGAAGACAATTCACTTGTCCGCACCGCCGTCGAAAGCGCGGGCAACGGACAGGTGCTTGTCGTTGACGGCGGCGGTTCGTTGCGCTGCGCGCTCCTCGGCGGCAACCTCGGTGCTCTCGCGGAGAAGAACGGCTGGGCCGGCGTGGTGCTCAACGCGCCGATTCGCGACGCTGATGAGATCGACGCATGCGCCATCGGCGTTCGCGCACTCGGCACTTGTCCAGTGAAGAGCAAGAAAGGCGGCGCGGGTACCTTCGATGTGCCGCTCGCGTTTGGCGGTGTAACGATCAAGCCTGGCGACTGGTGCTACGCCGACCGTGATGGCGTCTTGCTCTCAGATGTGGAGTTGAAATGATTCCGAAGCCGCACCGTCGCAGCACAGTCGCGGTACCGATAGGCGGTGTGCTCAAGCACATGGCCGTACACGAATGGGGCGACGAGAAGAACCCGCGCGTTGCGATCTGCGTGCACGGTCTGTCGCGAAATGGGCGAGATTTTGATGTGTTGGCCGATGCATTGAGCCGTGACTGCCGCGTGCTTTGCCCGGACATTCCGGGCCGTGGCGACAGCGATTGGCTCGCGAGCGTAGAGCAATATGCGATCCCCGTGTACGCGCAGTTTGTGAGCGCGATGCTCACAGAGTTTGGCATCAAACAATACGACTGGGTCGGCACCTCGATGGGCGGTCTGATCGGCATGGTGATGGCCGTGACGCCGGGCAGCACGATGCGCAAATTCGTCATCAACGACGTCGGCCCGGTGATTGAGCGCGTGGCGCTCGATCGCATCGGAAACTATGTTGGACGCAATCCAGTTTACCCAAGCTACGAAGCGCTGTTCGCTGCTGCACAACCGTTCCTATCCACCTTCGGCCCGCTTTCCGAAGAAGAGCAACACCACATGATCGGCACGTCCGTGCAGCGTCGCGCCGATGGAATGTGGGAATACAAAATGGACCCCAAGATCGGCGACGCATTCCGCGCGACGCTCGCCGCGCCGGAGGTGGATCTGTGGCCGCTGTGGAACGCCGTGAAGCAGCCGGCCCTCATTCTGCGCGGCGCACAGTCCGATTTGTTGAGCGTAGCAACACTCGACAAAATGCTCAGCACGCATCCGAACGCTCGCGCCATCACGCTGGAAAAAACAGGTCACGCGCCCGCGCTGATGGACGCACCGACAGTCGCCGCGATTCAACAATTTCTTTCGGAGTCGGTATGAGTGTCGTAAGTCTTTCACCCTCAGACTTCACGGCGGACGAGCTCTATTTCGTGCTCCGCGACGCGATCGTTCCCCGACCCATTGCGTGGGTGTCAAGTGTCGACATGAACGGTGTGTCCAACCTCGCGCCGTTTTCGTTCTTCAACGTCTGCTCGCCGGTACCGCCGATCTTGGGCTTTAGCTGTGGACCACGCGGTGAAGATCGCAAGAGCGAACACGTGCAGCCCAAGGACACTTGGGCGAACATTCGCGAGACGAAAGAATTTGTCGTCAACATCGTGCCCGAATGCATGGCCGAACAAATGGTGCGGACAAGCGATCCACTGCCACCCGGCGTGAGCGAGTTTGAGCATGCGGGGCTCACATCCGTTGCATCCACGCTCGTGAAACCGCCGCGAGTCGAAGGTGTGCCGATTGCGTACGAGTGTGTGCTGCGCGAAGGCATTCCGCTCGGACGCAACACATGGGTAATGGGTGAGGTCGTGAAAATTCACATCGACGAGCGCGCATACGCTGGCGAGAAACGTGGCTTCAAGCACCGCGTGGATGTGCTCGCACATGTCGACCAACGGCCCTACGCGCGGCTCGGCAGCAATTTTTACGCGCGGCTACGCGACATTGAAACACTGCAACGCACGGACGGTGGACAGCGTGGCACGTAGTGCCGTATCGACTGCAACTGCGGCCGCGTTGTGGATTGCCGCTTGCGTGTTCGGAGGACAGGTCATGGCCGCAGACATTGACGGACTGTGGGACTACAACGATCCCGCTGTGAGCGAGGCGCGCTTTCGCGACGCACTGAAGACCGAATCCGGCGATGACGCGCTGGAACTAGAAACGCAGATCGCGCGCACCTTTAGCCTGCGCCGCGAGTTTTCGCAAGCGCACATCACGCTCGACGCGGTGGATAAGCGCATCAACGAAAAAACGCGGCCGATCGTTCGCGTCCGTTCGCTCTTGGAGCGCGGGCGCACTTGGCGTTCGGCGGGTGACGTCGCCAAGGCGCGACCGCTGTTTTTCGAAGCGTGGCAAATTGCGGATCGCGAGAAGATCACGCTCCTTGCCATTGACGCGGCGCACATGCTCGGCATCGTCGATCCGCCATCGGAAGCAATGCGCTGGAACGAGCGCGCCATGGCGCTTGCGATGTCTTCGAACGCGCCGCGTGCGCTGCGTTGGCGCGGTTCACTGGCCAACAACATGGGCCACACCGAGCGCGAGCGCGGGAATCTTGACTCCGCCCTGAAGCATTTTCAGACCGCGCTCGTCGCGTTTCAGCTCACACGAATCGATGAGCAAATTCGCATTGCGCAATGGCAAATCGCAAACACACTGCGCCTACAAAAGAAATTCGAAGAAGCGCTCGCGATGCAACTGAAACTCGAAAAGGACATGCTCGAAGCGAACGCGCCCGATGGCTACGTCTACGAAGAAATCGCCGAGATTTACGCCGCGCAAAACAAGCCCGCCACCGCGAAACCTTACTTCGCGAAGGCTGCGAAGCTGCTCTCCGCAGATACATGGTTCGCCGAGAACGAAAAGGCGCGCCTGGCGCGCATCGTTGACCTGGCGAAATGAACTGTTCGCTCTGTGAGAGCGGGTTTTACGATCAAAATGCGCTAACAGCTTTTCCGCGTTCGTGACCGAATGACGGCCGTTGCAGCCCTATTTGACGCGTAGTCGACAACAAGAAAAAACGGGCGGTAAGGACCGCCCGTTAGCCGTTGGCGCCGAAAAGCTGTTATGCAGCGAGCAACGCGTCGCCGTAGCGTGCCAAGTGCCAGTCGGTGTCGCCGAATGTCGCGTTGATCATCGCGAGGCGCTTGAAGTAATGCGACGTATTGAGCTCGTGCGTGACGCCAATGCCGCCGTGCAACTGCACCGCGTTTTGGCCTACGAAACGACAGCCTTGTCCGACCAAAACCTTTGCCGCAGACACGGCCTTCGCACGCGCCGCAACGTCTGGATTGTCCACCGCAACGGCCGCCTCGAGCGCCATCGAACGAGACATTTCCACGCGCATCAGCATGTCCACCGCGCGGTGCTGCAGCGCTTGGTTGGTGCCCAGTGCGCGGCCGAATTGCTTGCGAGTCTTGAGGTATTCGACGGTGATTTTTTGCAGTTCCGTCATTGCGCCGACAGCCTCCGCGCAAAGCGCAGCGCAACCAACGTCGAGCGCGTAATCAATCGCCGCTTGCGCTTTGCTGCGCGCGCCGAGGAGCGCGTCAGCGCCGACGGCAACATTGGTGAATTCGACGTCTGCGCCACGTTGCGCGTCTTGCATCGGATACGCGTGGCGCTTAACGCCCGCTGCGTTCGCGGGCACGAGAAATAGCGACGCAGCGCTATCGCCAGCGGCCACCGCTGACACGATCAACGTGTCCGCGCAGTCACCGCCAAGCACGGAAATCTTTTTGCCATTCAACGTGTAACCCGCGCCGCTTGTGGTCGCTGCGAGACCCACCGAAGCGCGCTCGTAGCGCTGACCCGGTTCGGTGTGCGCGAACGCATACAGCGTTTCGCCGCTAGCGAGTCCTTCGCATAGTGCTGCACGTTGCGCATCGGCCGCCGCCGCTTTGATGATTGCTGCGGGGACGACCACACAGCCAAGATACGGCTCCAGCACGAGGCCGCGCCCGATCTGCTCCATGACCACCATGGTGTCGACGCCACCGCCGCCTAGGCCACCATCGGTCTCCGCGACGGGCAGCGCCATGAGGCCGATTTCTGCGAGCTGGTTCCAATGGGCGCGCGACCAACCTTCCGGCGAGCGAATCACTTTCCAGCGATCATCAAACGAGTAGTCGCGCTCGATGAATTTGGCGATGGTGTCTCTGAGCGCTGCTTGTTCTTCGGTGAGAGAAAAATTCATGATTACAGCCCCAGAACCAGTTGCGTAATGATGTTGCGTTGAATCTCGTTAGACCCGCCGTAAATGCTGGTCTTACGGAAGTTGAAATAGTGTCCGCTGGCGTAGCGATACGCCTCGTCCGAGAGCCACGACACATCCGCCGTGCCGTGCTCGCCTTCGCGCACGTACGGCAGCGCTGCGGGGCCTGCGGCCATCATCGTGAGCTCGGTGAGCATTTGTTGAATCTCGGAACCCTTGATCTTCAAGAGCGAAGCTTCGGGTCCCGGTGCGCGCTGCTCGCGTTCCGCATCAAGCACGCGCAGGAGCGTAATTTCCAGTGCGCGCAAATCAATTTCCACCTGCGCCAAACGGTCGCGGAAGCGCACGTCTTCGATCAGTGGCCTGCCGTTCGATTTCGCTTGTTGCGCCACGTGTTGCAGACGTTTCACGATGCGCTTGCAGCGGCCCACGCCCGCGATGCCCGTGCGCTCATGCGAGAGCAAAAACTTCGCGTAGGTCCAACCTTTGTTCTCTTCGCCGACACGGTTTTCGACGGGCACTTTCACGTCGTCAAACCACACTTCGTTCACTTCATGTTCTTGGTCGAGCATGATGATCGGGCGCACCGTAATGCCCGGCGTTTTCATGTCGATCAGCAGGAACGAAATACCTTCTTGCTGACGGCCCTCAGTCGAGGTCCGCACGAGGCAGAAGATCCAATCGGCGTGTTGCCCAAGCGTCGTCCACGTTTTCTGGCCATTCACGATGTAATGATCCCCGACGCGCTCGGCTTTGCACTTGAGCGACGCGAGATCCGAGCCTGAGCCCGGCTCCGAGTAGCCCTGGCACCACCAGTTTTCGCCCGAGAGAATTTTCGGCAGGTGGTAGTCCTGTTGTTCCTTATTGCCGAAGTTCATGATGACCGGTGCCACCATGCGCAGACCGAATGGAATGAGTTGAGGCGCGCCTTCGTCGGCGGTCACTTCATCGAAGATGTGCTGATGTGTAGAGTCCCAGCCTGTGCCGCCGAACGCTTTCGGCCAACCCACGCCGACCCAGCCCTTTTTGTGTAGCGCTTTGTGCCAATTCAGAAAGTCATCGCGTTCGAGGCGCGCGCCTTCGAGCACTTTGCGCGCTACCTTCGGGTCGAGGTTTGCTCGCGTAAACTCGCGCACATCCTGCGCGAATTGCTGTTGTTCTGGGGAATACCGCAGGTCCATCGGTGCCGTGCCTTTAACCGAAAAAGTTCAATTGAGATATTACGCAAATGCGTGTCGTTTTTTGACGCAGATTTCGCAGATTTAACGCTGATTGACGCAGATTCTTTTTGATCTCGAAAGTCGCAGAATTTCATAAAAATCTGCGTAAATCCACCCAATAATCTGCGAAATCTGCGTCAAAAAATTCATCCGGTTCCGCAGCTTGCACCTTTTGTATCTAACTTCTAGTTTAAGCAATCTTTGCCATGCCAATCCCTGCCGCTTTAGAAAATAAACTCAGTTTGCCCGTGATAGGCGCACCGCTCTTCATCATTTCGCATCCACCGCTGACCATTGCGCAGTGCATGGCGGGCGTTGTCGGTTCATTCCCGGCGCTCAACGCGCGGCCGAAAGAGCAACTCGACGAATGGCTCGCGGAGATTACAGAAACGCTTGCCGCAGCCCGAGTGAAAGAGCCGCAGCGCCGCATCGCGCCGTACGCCGTCAACCAGATCGTGCACGCGAGCAACGACCGCCTCGATCACGACATGAACATGTGCGAGAAGTACAAATCGCCCATGCTCATCACGAGCTTGCGCGCACCAGGCGACGTCGTGAAGCAGGCGCACGGCTGGGGCGGCATCGTGTTTCACGACGTGATCTCCGTGCGTCACGCCGAGAAAGCGCTCGAAGCGGGCGTGGACGGTCTGATCCTCGTGTGTGCAGGTGCGGGCGGTCACGCCGGCACGCTCTCGCCATTTGCGTTGGTGCGTGAAGTACGCCGCTTTTACGACGGACCGATTGCGCTCTCCGGGTCAATCGCGCACGCGTCAAGCATTCTCGCCGCGCAGGCGCTGGGTGCGGACTTCGCGTACATGGGCACGCGCTTCATCGCAACGAAGGAAGCGCGAGCCGTCGACGCCTACAAAGACGCCATCGTCACTTCAACAGCACAGGACATCGTGTATTCGTCGTTGTTCACTGGCATTCACGGCAACTACCTAAGGAGTTCGGTGAAGGCTGCCGGTCTCGACCCGGACAATCTCCCCAGCGCCGACAAAACCGCGATGAACTTTGGCGGCAATGCGGTCAAAGCATGGAAAGATATTTGGGGCTCTGGGCAAGGCGTGGGGCAGATGGACGACGTGCCGACGACTGCGGCGCTGGTTGCCCGATTGCAGGCGGAGTATCGTGAGGCGGCGGGGGCGCTGTCGCAGAAGACTGGTGAATTTCTTTAGCCCGCTCGTAGGCTCGGACATCACCCAATACTCTTCGCTCATGGGGTAGGCGACGACTTGGCGTCGCTTCGTGCCACGGGGAAAGCGCGGCCGAGTACGCGCCTACAGATCGATTGAATGAACGATATTGGAACTTGGCCGCGCTATGCCGCGCCGACTTTCAATGCTTCGCGCTGCTCTTGGCCAACGCCGCCCGTGCCATCGCATCCACACGCGACGGTGCGATGAGTTTTAGCCAACGCCCGAGTTTGCCTTTTGCGCTCATTACCTCGTCGCGTTTACGTGAGCGCATCGCCGCGACAATCAAGCCCGCGCATTCCTCGACACTCATCGCGCCTTCTTCAGCAAGGCCCGACACGCCTGCCCGCTCGCCCTTGGCGTTCCAACCATTGCGTCGAATTTCTGTGGCGACCACGCCGGGATAAACAATCGTCACGTCCACGCCACCGGGCTGCAGCTCCGTGCGCAGCGCCTCAAAGAACCCGACCTGCGCAAACTTCGTCGCGCAATATGTTGTGCGGCCCGGCACCCCCACGAGCCCCGCGAGGCTCGCCACCGCGACGATTAGACCCTTGCTCGCCTTTAGGTGCGCGAGCGCCGCGTGCGTCGGCCATACGCTGCCCATGAGGTTT
>JAKPSO010000941.1 GCA_029571495.1 Pseudomonadota bacterium | reverse complement strand
GGGGTCAAGGCGTTGTGGCTGCGTTTGGCGCAGCGCTTTTGGCAAACGCGCCTATAGAAATCTGGGGCACCGGCCAAGCGGTACGTGATTTTGTGTACGTGGACGACGCTGCCGAAGCGATTGCCCTCGCAATCAGATACGGCGGTGGCCAGCGAATAATCAATATTGGTTCGGCGGTTGGCGTATCGGTAAATGAGCTGCTAGACATGCTGTCCTCAGCGATCGGTTCAAAACCTCACGTTCGCTACGTCGGGTCTGATACGGGGACCGTGCACGCGAATGTGCTGGACATCTTGCTTGCGCGAAGCGCGCTGGGCTGGAAGCCGAAAACGGGACTAGACGAAGGGCTTGCCAATACTCTGCGGTGGTTGCGAGACGAAAGCGAGTGACGCATTCGACCCGTTACTCGCTTGCATCACCTATTCTTCGGTAGCCGGTCGGCACGTGCCGAGCTCGAAGCGCAGCCTTCAAGTACGCATCACCGAAATGCTCGTCCGGTTCGAGGTACGCACCCTCGGCCCATTCGTTCCACGCGTTGATGAAAACAAACTGTTGACCGTCTGGCAGATCGTCGCGGGCCCGGACCAACGCATCGCGTAACCACGCCTCAAAACGCTGAGGCGTAGAGTGCGCAAACACGGTGCCGTCAAACTGTCGTCGCGCGGTGTTGTCCCAGCGAGGCACAATGCATTGAAAACGCAGGTGATCCGATTCCGGCTGCGTGGCAAGCGTTGCGGCCACGCTTCGGTAATCTAGGATGTTGCCGGTAAATCGAGGATCGCTTTCAATCCCGCTCGCGCGCATTGCTTGTGCGGAGAGGCGATGTGGCGGAAAGCCCACCGACGCGTCTGCTCCGAATGACAACGGTGTTCCTTGGTAACGTGTGTCCGCAACAACGATGAAGGGTGGTAGTTCGTGATGCCGAATGCACTCTTCGCACCAGCGCTCAAACGTCTCAACTGCGGAGGGCAGATTGTCAACGCGATACACCATCAGCAGCGGCTGTCCCCGAACGCGTATGTAGCGTTTGTCGTTGAACATGGGCATCAAGTGACGAATGAACGCAACGTCGTCAACTGCATCATGCTCCTGACGCATTAAAGTCTCCTGATTGCCGCCGTCCCACGTTTTCCGCCACGATTCATTCGCCCAAAAAACGCAGAACGGAAAATCGGGTGTGCCGGACGCGAGTAGTGCGTTAAGCGGTTTTTCGAGAATTCTCTTGCCGTGAAACCAGTAGTGGTAATAACAAAATCCCGTCACACCGTGTGCACGCGCCAAATCAGCCTGACGCGCACGCGTGTTGGGATCGAGCAGGTCGTAGTAGCCGAGCGTGGTCGGCACCCGCGGTTGGTCGTGGCCGACGAAATTGGGTTTGCCCTTGCGAACGTTCGACCATTCAGTGAATCCGAGGCCCCACCACTCGTCGTTCTCCGCGACCCGATGAAATTGCGGAAGGTAGTAGCAAAGAAGCTGCACCTTGTCGGGTGAGATCACCGGATCGTCATCGTTAACGACCAGCGTCGACGCGCGCTCAAGCGCGGCAATCTTCTGCGGCAGGATTTCGACGGTGTGAACTGCCTCGTCAGCTAGCTTCAGGTTATGTTGAACTGCCTGATTGTTTAGTCCCGCGGCCATCGCGCGCTGGATCAGCGCGCGCGCCTCATACGGTTGGCCAAGCGTGAGCGCAACCACGCCGCGCATATGCAGCACATCGGGCTGATTGGGCTGAATAGCTAGCGCCTGATCGTAGAGATCAGCGGCCTCAGTTAATTTTTGCGCCTGATGTGCTGCAAGTCCCGCTTGCATCAACTTTTCGAGGGATGGCTTCGAGGCGTCTGTGGCTTCCGGCGGTGTCGCGGGCGCGGCAGCGATAAGCCCATGGCAGCTCTTGTAGCGTTTGCCGCTGCCGCAGGGGCACGGATCGTTGCGTGATTTGGGCGGCGCAATCGCGCCGTTCGTTGTGGCGCCGGTCATGGTGATTGAACAACGGTGCTGCGTCGAAGCACGCAGCGCTGCGCGCTAAGCCCGCACGCTGCCATCGCCCAACACGACCCACTTTTGCGTCGTCAGGCCCTCAAGCCCCACCGGGCCGCGGGCGTGGAGTTTATCTGTGGAGATGCCGATTTCAGCGCCGAGGCCGTATTCGAAGCCGTCGGCGAATTGGGTGCTGGCGTTGACCATCACGCTGGCGCTATCGACCTCACGCAAAAAGCGTTGCGCGTTCGACCAGTTTTCGGTGACGATGCTATCGGTGTGGTGTGAGCCGTGGCGCTCTATGTGATCAATCGCTTCGTCCATGTTGACGACGATTTTGACCGACACAATCGCAGCGAGATATTCGGTTGCCCAATCTTCTTCGGTCGCCGCCTTGACGTCGAAAGCAGCGAGCACGCTACGCGTTCGATCGCAGCCGCGCATTTCCACGTTTTTATCCGCGAAGATTTTGGCGATCCGCTGCAACACGTCGTGCATGCGCGCTTCGTGAACAAGCAGGGATTCCATTGCGCCGCACACGCCGTAGCGCCGCGTCTTCGCGTTGTCGGCGATGCGCACGGCTTTGTCGGCGTCGGCGAATTCGTCGACGTAGACGTGGCAATTGCCGTCAAGGTGCTTGATCACCGGCACCGTCGCTTCGGCGGCAACGCGCTGGATCAGGCTTTTGCCGCCGCGTGGAATGATGACGTCGATGTATTCGGGCAGCGTGATCATCTGGCCGACCGCCGCGCGATCCGTCGTTTCCACGACTTGCACAACGGTTTCTGGAAGTTTCGCGGCTTTCAGGCCTGCCGCGATGCAGCCCGCGATGGCTTGGTTCGAGCGTGCAGCTTCTGAGCCGCCGCGCAGCACCACAGCGTTGCCGCTCTTGAGGCACAGACCCGCCGCGTCGGCGGTAACGTTCGGGCGCGATTCGTAAATGATGCCGATGACGCCCAGCGGCACGCGCATTTTGCCGACTTGAATGCCGGACGGACGCGTGCGCAAGTTCGCGATTTCGCCGACCGGATCAGGCAGCTGCGCAACCTGACGCAAGCCTTCAGCCATCGCGGCGACCGACTTCGACGTAAGCGTGAGGCGGTCAATCAACGGCGCAGCAAGATCGGCCTTCTTCGCGTCGCGGACGTCGGCGGCGTTTTCTTCGAGGATATGGGCTTCGCGCTGAAGAATCGTGTTCGCGATAGCGTTGAGCGCGTCGTTCTTGGCGGCGGTCGAAGCGCGCGCAATGGTGCGCGAGGCCGACCGCGCCGCGCGCCC
>JAKPSO010000744.1 GCA_029571495.1 Pseudomonadota bacterium | reverse complement strand
GATCACGAAACGCAACTAGCCCATAGCCCGCAATCATTGCGAGCACTGCATACGCGCCGCGGCAACGTTGATGCACGCCGCGCACGGCCGTGAAAATTTTCTCCGGCGTCAGCTTCACGCCCTGAGCCGCGCGTTCAAGTTCGAGCGCGAACACGTTGAGCAGCACTTCGGAATCGGAGTTCGTGTTGATGTGTCGCGCGTCGACGTTGAAGAGCTCGCGTTTGAGCGCCTCGCCGTTGGTGAGGTTGCCGTTGTGCGCGAGCGTAATGCCGAACGGTGAATTCACGTAGAACGGCTGGGCTTCGTGGACGCTCACCGCCGAGCCTGCCGTCGGGTAACGCGTGTGGCCGATGCCCGCGCTGCCGAGCAAGTCACGCATGTTCCTCGTACGGAAAATATCAAGCACCATGCCCTTGGCTTTGTGCATGTGAAACACCGCGCCGTCCGCCGTCATGATGCCGGCAGCGTCTTGCCCGCGATGCTGCAAGCAGAGTAGCCCGTCGTAGAGCAACTGATTCACGGGACCGTGCGAGACGATGCCAATCACACCACACATGGCGCTGTCCTTATAGGTAATGCTGTGTCTTCACGCTGCGCGACGGAACCCGCAGGCGCTACAAATTTAATGCGTTTGGCCAAGTCTTCCGGCAAACGGTTGCGCAAGATGCTCGCGATCGTGGCGAGCGGTTTCGCGGTGACGCTCTCGCGCCACCAACTCATCTGTGGCAATGTGGTGGCGCCTGCGACGAACACCAACAGCACCGCGATCAATACACCGCGCACCACGCCGAACACCATGCCCAGCGCGCGATCCACAAAACTCAATCCGACCGCATTCACCATTTTGCTGAACAAAAACCCCGCGATGCTCAACGTCACGAACACACCCAAGAACATCAGCGCGTAGCCCGACAGCGAGCGCAGCCACGGCGTATCAACCGCGAACGGCAACATTTGCGCCAATTTTTCGCCGAACAAAAACATACAGACTATCGCCGCGATCCATGCGGCAAGCGCGAATACTTCGCGAATCACCCCGCGCCACAATCCAAGCAGCGCCGACAGCGTCACCACGATCAGCACCGCAATATCAAAGCCTGTCATAAGACACTCACGGCACTCACCAAGCTGCCGACTGCGCGCTTCATTGCAGCGTTAAAACCTTAGCTTCAAGGCCCGCTTGCGCCAGCTTCGCGCGAGCAGATTCCGCTTGCTGCTTGGTGGCAAACGGGCCAACGCGCACGCGAATCACGATCCCGTTGGCTACGTCAATCTTCTCGGTGTAAACCGGAAATTTGAGCGACTTCGCTTTATCGTAAGTCTGCTTGGCCATCGCCGGATCGCGCACTGCGATTACCTGCACGACGAGCTGACCGGCTTTGCGATCAGCAGGCGTCGAATCTTTCGCCGGCGTTGGTTCGGCGGGTTTCGTTGCGGGTGGTTTCTCCGCGGGCTTCGGCGCGACGGCAACCGGCGGCGTGGGCTTAGCGTCAGCGGCTGGTGCGGCTGGTTTTGGCGCGACTACGGCGGCGGCGGGCGGTGTGACGACGGCTGGTGCTGGGGTTGGCGCAATTGCTCCAACGGTCGCTTGCGCGCCCGTGGGCTCAGTGATCGCGGCGATTTCGGCGG
>JAKPSO010000929.1 GCA_029571495.1 Pseudomonadota bacterium | reverse complement strand
CCTTCGATCATCGAATTGTGGTTATCGCTATCCGACAGGATTACAGTGTCGGGCAGCAGGGTGCCCAAAACGCTCAGCGCGGCCAAGTTGGCGCTGTAGCCCGAGGTGAAGCTCAAAGCAGCGGGCTTTCCGTGCAGCTTTGCGAGAAGAGTTTCGAGTTCGACGTGGCGGGCATTGGTGCCGCCAATGTTTCGCGTGCCGCCCGCGCCGGTAGCGCCGTCTTCGATGGCTTGAATCATCGCCGCCCGAACCGCAGGGTGGTGGCCCATGCCCAAATAGTCGTTAGAGCACCAAGTGATGACCTCGCGTTGGCCGTTGGGTCCAGCCCACCGCACGCGTGGGAATTCCCCCGCCGGGCGCGTCAGCTCTGCGAAAATGCGATATCGACCCTCACGCTTGAGCGTATCGATTTGCGCGGCGAACAAGGCGGGGTAATCAGATGAGCGGATCAAAACAGTGCTTTCAGAGTCCAGACGAGATTTTACGATTCAAAACGGAGCATTGCTAGCCGCAAGGACCGATTTGGTCTGGTCGGCGGGGCGATTTGGCTTTGATCTGGGGCCGGCGGCACCCGTCGTCGTGATGGGGATTGTCAATGTCACCCCCGATTCGTTCTCTGACGGAGGTCAACATATTGGACTCGAAAGCGCCTTAAATCACGCTGAACGCTTGATTTCTGAGGGGGCTGCGATTCTTGACGTTGGTGGCGAGTCGACGCGGCCCGGCGCGCCGGAGGTCAGCGTCAAGGAGGAGCGGGCGCGCGTTTTGCCCGTCGTGGCCGCGCTCGCGAAGCGCGGATATTGCGTCTCGATCGACACGCGAAAGCCGGAAATCATGGCCGAGGCCATCGTAGCGGGGGCGTCCATCGTCAACGATGTCATGGCTTTGACCGCGCCCGGTGCCTTGGCCGCCTGCGCGGCCAGCGACGTTGGCGTCGTCCTGATGCACATGCAAGGCCAACCGCGCAGCATGCAAGCGGCGCCGCATTACGAAGACGTCGTTCGCGAAGTCGGCGATTATCTGGTCGACAGAGCCCAAGCTTGCGAAGCGGCCGGCATCGCGGCCAGACGCATCGTGGTCGACCCCGGTTTCGGTTTTGGCAAAACGGTCGCGCACAATCTGACGCTCACGCGGGGCCTAGGCGCGCTGGTGGCACGGGGCTATCCCGTGCTGGCCGGTTGGTCGCGCAAACGGACCTTGGGTGACCTCACGGGACGAAGCGTCGCCTCGGAGCGCGTCTCGGCCAGCGTTGCCGCGGCGCTCGCGTGTGTGGCGCGCGGCGCTCGCATCGTGCGCGTTCATGATGTTGCGGCGACGGTCGATGCGCTCAAGGTTTGGCGGGTGATGGGTGTTTAAGCGTTCGTTGGGTTTCGCGTCGCCCAATTTCGCTGTTGAGACGCATAACAGCCAAATTCGCTAACATGTGAGTTAATTCACTTCGACTTCGAGGAGCATCGTCATGTCATCGCCCAACGCGAACCTCTCCGCCATGCACCCCGACGAGCGCGCCGCGCGCATTCAGCTCGCCGCGTGCTACCGTGTTTTCGTGTTGCTTGGTTGGACCGAGATGATTTACAACCACATCACGCTGCGCCTGCCTGACTCGGTCACTGGCGGTCGACGGGAGTTCTTGATCAATCCGTTTGGCCTGCACTACAGCGAAGTGACCGCGAGCAACCTTGTGAAGATTGATCTTCAAGGCAATGTGCTCGATGGTTCAACGCATCGCGTGAACCCCGCCGGTTTTACAATCCACGGCACCATTCACACTGCCGTGCCCGACGCACATTGCGTGATGCACACGCACACCACCGCCGGCGTCGCCGTCGCGTCGTTGCAAGGCGGTCTGCAACAAACGAATTTCTATTCGGCGCAGCTCCACGACATGGTGGCGTACCACACGTTTGAGGGCATTACGATCCATGCCGAGGAAGCGCCGCGGTTGCTGGCGAGCATGGGCAATAAGCCCGGCCTTATCCTGCGCAATCACGGCCTGCTGTCATACGGCCGCACGCTCCCGCAGGCATTTGCCATTTTGTGGACGATGCAGCGCGCGTGCGAGATCCAACTGGCGACGCTCAGTATGGGCGCGCCGATTCCGGTGTCAGAAGAAATCGCCGCGAAGTGCACACGCGACTCGCTGCAATTTGACCCGGATTTCGGCGCGGGGCAGGACGTGTTCGACGCACTAGTGCGTCAGGTTGACCGCGTGGATTCGTCGTACAAGGCGTAGTCACTGAGTCTGTGCGAGTGGCTGGAGCCGCGAATGCCCCGATTCGCTGCTTCCGCTGATCCCACAAAGCGCCCGTCATCGCCGGCTGTTTCGTCCGTCGACGCCGCAAAAACTACAATCGCCGCATGAGCAAAAGAAAATACTTCGGCACTGACGGCGTGCGTGGCGAGGTTGGCACCGCGCCCATTACGCCAGACTTCATCATGCAGCTGGGCCACGCGACGGGCCGAGTGCTGCGCGCTCAGGCCAAGCCGGGCAAGCGCCCAGCGGTGTTGATCGGCAAAGACACGCGTATTTCCGGCTACATGCTCGAAGCAGCGTTGGAGGCTGGGCTGTCCGCTGCGGGGGTGGACACCTACCTGACTGGCCCGCTACCTACGCCAGCAATTGCGTACCTCACGCGTGCGCTTCGCGTGCAAGCCGGACTGGTGATTTCGGCCTCGCACAATCCGTTTCCGGACAACGGCATCAAGTTTTTCAACGCGCAGGGCGACAAGCTCTCCGACGAAGCGGAGCTCGCGATTGAAGCTGAGATTGACAAAGGTCTGCGCTGCGTCTCGTCCGGCGAACTCGGCAAGGCCAAACGCGTGAACGACGCGGCCGGACGCTACATCGAGTTTTGCAAGCGCGCGTTTCCGGCGGATTTGTCGTTGCGCGGTTTGAAGATCGTGGTGGATTGCGCGCACGGCGCAGCGTATCAAGTCGGCCCGGCGGTGTTTCATGAACTGGGTGCGGACGTCGTGAGTCTCGGCGCGTCGCCTGACGGCATGAACATCAACAAAGGCGTCGGCGCGACGCACCCGGAATATTTAAGCGAAATGGTCGTGAAGCACGAGGCCGATCTCGGCATTGCGCTTGATGGCGATGCGGATCGGTTGTTGATGGTCGATAGAAACGGCAAGACCTACGACGGCGACCAGTTGGTTTACATCATTGCGTCGCATCGGGCGTCGAAAGGCGAGCTTGGCGGCGGCGTGGTCGGCACGCAGATGACGAACTACGGCCTTGAACAGGCGTTCGCGCGACGCGGCATGCCGTTCGCGCGCGCTAAGGTCGGTGATCGCTACGTGCTTGAAGTGTTGCGTGAGAAGAACTGGCTCATCGGTGGCGAAAACTCTGGACACATTCTGTGCCTCGATCGCCATTCGACGGGCGACGCGATCATCGCCGCGTTGGAGGTCCTGCGCGCATTGGTGGAGGGCAACGCGTCGCTCGCCGAAGCCGCGTCCGACGTGACGCTGCTGCCGCAAGAACTTATCAATGTTCGTATCGATAAAGCGTCGCCGTGGGCCGACAAGCCCGCCGTGAAGGCCGTGCTGGCGGAATGGGAAGCGAAGCTCACCGGGCATGGCCGCATCTTGTTGCGGCCTTCCGGCACCGAGCCGGTGGTGCGCGTGATGGTCGAGGCTGAAGATGGCGCGGTGGCCAAGGCCGGTGCCGCAGCAATCGCCGAAGCCGTGGCGGCGACTGCGTCGGCGGTCACGGCGTGAGCATGCAAAATATTTTTGTAGGAGCGGCTCGCCGCGACCTGCATCCAGTGCCTCGCGCTGGTCGCGGCGAGCCGCTCTTGCAAGACGCGATACGATGAAACTCGCGTACTCACACTTGGACCTCATCGCGCTCGCCGTGTTCGCGTTGTGTTGGTTTGGCTACGACTGGTTTGCCGACCATCGCAGCAGCAAACGACCGAGTCTTCTCACGGTGATGAACACCGCGCGTGATCGTTGGTTTCAGCAAACGTTGACGCGAGAAAATCGCATCGTCGATTCGGCGTTGTTGTCGAACTTGATGAATAGCGCGACGTTTTTTTCATCGACGACGGTGATTGCGCTGGGCGGTTTGCTCGCGTTGTTTGGCTCGGTCGAAAAGAGCGCCGACGTCTTCGAAAGCTTGCCGTTCGCGCAACGCTCAAGCCAACAACTGATCGAAGCGAAAGTTGTGCTCTTGATCCTGTTGTTCATCTACGCGCTCGTGAAATTCACGTGGTCCGTGCGTCAGTTCAACTTCGTCACGACGCTCATCGGTTCCCTCGCGCCGCGCGATCAGCTCAGCGACGAAGACCAGACCGCGGCGCAACGCGCGGGCGGCATTTTGAAACTGGCCGGAGAAAATTTCGGGCAGGGGATGCGCGCGTATTACTTCGCGGTCGCGGTACTGTTTTGGTTTGTGCAACCACTCGCTTTCATCGCTGCAACCGTCGTGGTGACCGCCATGCTCTATCGAATGGAGTTTCATTCGCGAACGCTTGACGTGCTTTCCGGCAAGGCTTGACGCGGTCGGGTTCTCGTCCACGCAACCAAAAGCACGCGCGTGCGGCGGGGTGAACCGCGAGTGCGCTGCAACTAATGTCCTCGGTGTGGCGCCACTACAGCTTTAGCGTGATAACGACTAGCCAGCGGTGCTTAGAACCATTTTTTTTGTGAAGTCGATAATGCCACGTATTGACGCAAAACCCGCATTAAAGCAGCCGTTACGGCAAAAAGCTGTTCACTGCTACCGGTACATGTTCGCATTCGCGGCGCTTTTGCTGTGCGCCGCGTTCTCGAGCGCGTCTCATGCACAAGAGGCGGCAAATACGGGCACTGACGCGAAGCGGCCGGAAACGAGCGGTAGACCAAAGATTGGTCTTGTGCTGTCAGGCGGCGGCGCGCGCGGCATGGCCCACGTAGGCGTGTTGAAGGAACTCGAAGCGGCGCGGATTCCCATCGATTTCGTCGCGGGCACGAGCATGGGCGCGATCATCGGTGGACTCTACGCGAGCGGCATGAAGCCAGCCGAACTTGAACGACGCATCCTCGCGATGAACTGGGATGTGGTGCTCGCGGATCGCCCGCCGCGCGAGGAGTTGTCGCTGCGACGCAAAGCCGACGACCTGAAGCTCTCGCTGCCCATTGAATTTGGCATGCGCGACGGGGAACTGCGCGGCCCGCGCGCTGCGGTGGGTTCGACGGGACTGGAGACGATGCTCAAGCAGCTCACCGACGGCGTCCCCAACAGCGTGGCGTTTGACGACCTGCCGATCCCATTTCGCGCCGTGGCGACCGATCTGGTCACGGGCGAGCAAGTGGTGTTTGATCGCGGCGAACTCGCGGCCGTCATGCGCGCCAGCATGAGCGTGCCTGCGGCGTTCGCACCCGTGGAGATCGATGGCCGCATGTTGGTCGACGGTGGGCTCGTGAACAATTTGCCGGTCGACGTGGTGCGCGCGAGGGGCGCCGACATCGTCATCGCGGTCAATATCGGAACGCCGCTTCTGCCGCGTGAGCAGCTCGGCTCGATCCTCGGCATCGGCATGCAAATGCTCAATATCCTCACGGAGCAAAAC
>JAKPSO010000901.1 GCA_029571495.1 Pseudomonadota bacterium | reverse complement strand
TCTTCGCACGCATCGTCAACGAAGCGTTTAGCCAGCGCCGCAAAATGCTTCGCAAGAGCTTAGCCGCATGGGTCTCGCCGGACGGATGGGAAGCCATTGGCGTCGCGCCGACGGCACGCGCGGAAGAGTTGACCTGTGAGGCGTTTGTGGCGATTAGCGACTGGGCGTTTGCCAACAAAGCCTAGGGCGTAGCGCCCAAATTCTGCATGCCAAAGTTCATTCAGGGTTCACGAGGTTCCGTAGCCTTGAGAAGCGCAGCGCGTCCAGGCATTTGTCCATCGAACCCGGCAAAACAATGCGCCGATGGCGGATACACGAAACCCGGACGCGCTTCGCTTCTCCGGGCTACTCCAACGGGGTCTCCCCGAAATATCTCACCTCGATTCCGCAGCGCTGCATCGAGACCACTGGCAACTTACTAGCCTTTGAGCCATGCCAGAGAAACAACGCGTCCATTCCTGAGAATGACCAGCCAGTTGTAGTCGCCCAAACCTCGGACGTCCTGTCCAACGTAGTCGAGATCGGCGTACAGACGCTGAACTACTGTTAGAGGCAACGCACTATCGCCGCGAATTTTTCCGAAGCGCGCTTTGAGCTCGTCGACGTTGAGGCCGATCACCAGCGAATCACGCTCACGATCACTTGCCAAACCGGTGTACACGACGTTGTCGTTGAACGGGCAAACGTATTTCTTCCAGCACTCATATCGCACAGCGTCGACTAGCGGCCCCTTCGAAATTTCTGCCATCCACGGCAGCAGCAACACGACGTACACGCAGAGCGCTGCGATGATCACGCCTAGCACGAGCCTGCGCTTCACCGCCTCTCCCGCACCGCCTGCGCCACGGTAGCGGCATCCACATACTCAAGCTCCGACCCAATCGGAATCCCGCGCGCCAAGCGAGAAACCTTCACGCCCTGCGCTTCCAAAAGTTCGGTGATAACGTGTGCGGTGACTTCGCCTTCGTTGGTGAAGTTGGTGGCGAGAATCACTTCTTTGACTGTGCCGTCGACTGCACGGTTAACGAGTTTTTCGAGGTGAATTTGCGCAGGGCCGACGCCGTCGAGCGGCGAGAGGCGGCCCATGAGCACGAAGTAGAGCCCGCTAAACGCGCCGGACTGTTCGAGCGTGATTTGATCCGACGGCGTTTCGATGACGCACAAGATCGACGGATCGCGTCGCTTGGACGAACAGAGGCTGCACAGCGGCTCTTCCGAGAGCGTGTTGCAGCGTTCGCAATGGCCGAGTTTTTCGAGTGCACCCTCAAGCGCTTTGGCGAGGCCAAGCGCGGCGTCGCGTTTGTGTTGCACCAGCTCAAACGCGATGCGCTGCGCGGCGCGTGGCCCGATGCCGGGCAGTTGTTTCAGCGCGTCTATGAGGGCTTTGAACGAGACCGGAGTCATAGTTCGAAACGCTTACCGCGCTCGAAGCTCGCGTTCACTAGAACGGTAGCTTCATCCCCGGCGGCAGGTTCATGCCTGCGCCGAGTGCGCCCATTTTGGCGCTGCTGGTTTGTTCGATCTTGCGCGCAGCGTCATTGATCGCGGCGGTGATCAGGTCTTCAAGCATGTCTTTGTCGTCCATCACGCCAACGTCGATCTGCACGCGTTTGCAGTCGTGTTTGCCGGTCATGGTGATCTTGACCATGCCCGCGCCCGCCTGCCCCTCAACTTCCATCGCGGCGATTTCTTCTTGCGCCTTTTTGAGGTTTTCTTGCATGCGTTGCGCCTGCTGCATGAGGCCCGCCATTCCGCCTTTACCTAACATTTCGTGTCTCCGAAAATTGTGATTACTCGTTGGGCTGAATGCTACCCGCGCGGATGCGTCCGCCGCCTTCCGAGAGCAGCACTTGCACGGCGGGGTCGGCCATAAATGCCTCTTCCGCCGCAGCCTGTTTTTCTGTTTTGATTTGATGGTCGCGCGTGGCTACCGACTCGCCCGCGTTGTCCATCAATTCGATGTCGAGCTTGATCGGTCGCCCGAAATACTCGGACAACGTGCCGGCGAGGCGCTCCTTTTGTGTCGCGAGCGGGCGCTTGTCTTGTGGCAGCGCGAGCTTGATGAGATTCTTGTCCCACGTGATGAGCGCGCTGTGCCGCGCGAGTTCGCGCGCCATCGCGGCGAGCGGCAACGCGGTGACAAGACGCAACCAATCGCCGTCAAATTCGCGGGATGGGCTGGCGTCGGCGTCCGCGCGAATGGCAGCTGCGGGCGCAGCATTTGCTCCCTCCCCCCTGGCGGGGGCAGGCTGGGGAGCGGGGGGCGACGGCTTGGGGGGCGGCGTAGGCATCGGAGTTGCACTAACCCCCTCTCCCCCAGCCCCTCTCCCGCCAGTGGAGAGGGGAGTCGCAGTGCGTGTCGCCGCCGGTCCTGCTTCGCGAACGGGTTCGCTGCCAGTGTTTGGCGCAAACGCGAGCAAGCGCAGAAAAGTCATCATCAGCGCCGTCTGCTCGTCGGGCGCGAGGCGCAGATCGTCGCGACCGTGCAGAGCGATTTGGTAGTAGAGCTGAATTTCTTCGGCGGTCAACGCCTTGGCGAGGCGCGTGATGTGACCGTAGTCGGGATCGTCCATGTCCACACTCGCGGGCACCGGCTGCGCGAGGGCGACGCGATGCAATGCACGAGCGAGCTGCGCGAGTGCGTCGTCCGCCGCGAGTGCTTGCTCAAAGCAACGATCAACCTCGGCGGAAAGCGCCGCGGCGTCGCGCGCGACGATTGCATCGAGAACGCGCCAGACGAAATCACGATCCACGCTGCCGAGCATCTGCCGCACTTGCTGCTCTTCGACTTTACCGTGGCCGAACGCGATCGCTTGATCGGTGATCGAGAGCGCGTCGCGCATCGAGCCTTGTGCCGCTTCGCCGATCAAACGAAGCGCCGGCGCATCAAACGGCACCTGCTCTGCGGTCAACACTTTATGTAATTGTTCGGCCACACGTTCTGGCGGAAATTGCTTGAGCGCAAATTGCAAACACCGCGAGAGCACGGTGACGGGAATCTTTTGCGGGTCGGTCGTGGCGAGCACGAATTTCACGTGCTCCGGTGGCTCTTCAAGCGTCTTCAACATCGAGTTGAACGCGCTCTTCGAGAGCATGTGCACCTCGTCGATGAGGTACACCTTGTAGCGTCCTGCAGTCGGGGCATAGCGCGCGTTGTCGATGATCTCGCGCATGTTGTCGACGCCCGTGTTCGACGCCGCATCAAGTTCCAACAAATCCGGGAAGCGGCCCGCGTCGATGTCGACGCAGGTTTGGCAAACGCCGCAGGGCCGAGGCGTGACGCCGGTTTCGCAGTTCAGCGACTTCGCCAAAATCCGCGCGATCGTCGTCTTGCCGACGCCACGCGTACCCGTCAACAGATATGCCTGATGCAAACGGCCCGTCTCTAGCGCGTGCGTCAATGCACGAACCACGTGCTCTTGACCCATGAAGAAGTCAACGAAGTTACGCGGACGGTATTTGCGGGCGAGAGCGAGGGAAGGGGCGGACACTTAGCGGTGAACTCCAAACCCGCATTGCGCCGAGCGGACACAACCGAGCCAAGGTGCAGCGTCGTGAGACGGGATGAAGTGCAAGGCGAATTTTCGGCGGGACGCGAGACATACCTCAAGCGGTAGGCGAGCGTCCCGCCGAAAATTCAACGCGGCAATTCGCCCGTATCACGGCGCCGAAGAGAAATAGGTGGTGAGCCGTTCCCCCGGCACTGCTTGGCGCGCTGTGGCTGCTTCCTTCCGGACCTGACCAGGTTCACACGTTAGACATGCGGGGCGACCCACCACTTCCAATTATACGGGGTGCCCCAATCTCGACCGTATACTCCTAACCCGTTCTTCGCTAGGCCACGTCTTGCCGTCGTTTCGCGTCATTCGTCTGCTGCTGGCCGTGCTCATCGCGGCGTTGCTCCTTGTGCTCCCTATCCGCTTGTTGAATTGGGGCGATAGCAACGCGCCCGCCTTAACGGCCGCGACGACCGACGGCACCCAAGTCAAGCCGCTTCGCGTTGCGCTGATGGTGCATCCGACGATTTATTACACCGACCCGAACGGCGAAGCGGCCGGACTCGAGTACGACCTGACGCGCGCATTCGCCCAAACGCAGCATCGCCCGATAGCCGTGCGCACGTTCGCCACACCCGACCAAGCGCGCAAAGCGCTGCTGCGCGGCGAAGTGGACGTCGTCGCAATGGGCACGGCAGCCGATGGCTTAACGAGCACGGAGCTTCCGACCAAAGCGCGCTACCAAGAAAGCGGTTGGATCGTGCTCAATTCGCCGCTGAAGAACACGCCGCGCTCGTTCGGTGAACTGCTGCCGAAGCGTGTTGTCGTGAGTTCACGGATTTTTTCTTCACCGCGCCTGAGTGATCTGCGAAAGCGAAACCCCTCAATCACGTTCGTCGAAGACGACAAGAACGACGATGAGTCGCTGATCGCCGCAGTCGGTGATGCCGACGTCGAATACGCACTGGTAGAAGAAGACACCTACGCGGCAAGCCGCCACTTTCACTACGACGCGCAGCGCGCGTTCGTCGCGCAGCCTGCCCTGCCCCGCGTGTGGCTCTTCGCGTATGGCGACAGCAAACTACGCGACGACGCCAACGCCTTCCTGACGCGTATCGTGCGCGATGGGCAGATCACGCGCGTGCTGGACCGCTATTTCGGATTTCCGATGAAAGTGCGTGGCGACGACATCGAAATTTTTACGGAGCGCGTCAACACCGTGCTGCCGCGCTACCGCACGTGGTTCCAACAAGCGCAGGAAGCCTACGGCATCGAGTGGCGCCTGCTCGCCGCCGTCGCGTATCAAGAGTCGCACTGGGAAGCCGACGCGACGAGCGAGACCGGCGTGCGCGGCCTGATGCAGTTCACAGAGGACACCGCGAAGCGCTACAACGTCGACCGCCTGGACCCACGCTCGTCGATCTTCGGTGGGGCGCGCTACCTCACGGAGCTCAAGCGCGACGGCCTCGCGTCACGCATCCAAGAGCCGGACAAAACCTGGCTCGCGCTCGCGGCGTACAACATCGGCCTCGGCCACGTCGAAAACGCGCGCGTACTAACGCAGCGCGCGAAGAAAAACCCGGACATGTGGCCCGACGTGCGCCGCCATCTGCCACTCCTCATCAAACCGGAAATCGCCGCGCAGTTCAAGCAAGGCCCCTGCCGCTGCGGCATGCCCGTCGAATACGTCGAAGCGGTGCGCGCGTACTACGACGTGCTGTTGCGCCTCGAAGCGCCGTATCAGCCGAAATTACGGTTGATGCGGTAGTGTCGATACAGCTTTTTGGCGCTACGGACCGTTTTGCGGCCGTTTGAACGATAAAAGTTCATTTATTGACTTGGTCAATTTTGTGGCTTAAACGACCGCTGAGCGGTCGTTTAAGCCATTAAGCCATATGATCCGAAATAGGCGTCATTCTCGCGAAGCGGAAATCCAGAAAGGCAGCGACGGTGCTCACGTCAAAACGTGAAGCTCCGCTCAACAAACTGGATCCCCGGCTGCGCCGAAGATGACGATTGAAAACGCGCATCGATATGTAGCATTGGGATAGCTAGCAGCAACTAGAGTTTTGGAGTAGTTGGAAATGAAAATTAGACACGCATGTCGCCAGTCAACTCTGTTGTTAGTTGTAGCGCTACTCTGCTCACTACCATGTGTGAACGCGCACGCTCAATCTCCAGTGTCGCGCGACAAGTTGGAGCAGATGTTTGCAAACATCGCGCAGAAAACGAAGTGGGATATGTCGCGGGACATGCTGTGGGGTTACTTCTTCACACACTCGTCGCGCGCCGCTCTAGACGACGCAGCTTTGGAGTTGTCTCGGATGGGCTATCGTGTGGTATCGGTCTACCCATCCGATAGAAAGAAGGCGCTAGGTGCGGAAGTTTGGTGGTTGCACGTAGAGCGTATTGAAACTCATACGGTTGATAGCCTAGATCGGCGCAACACAGATCTCGCCAAGTTTGCTGCGGCGCGAGGCCTCGCGTCGTATGACGGCATGGACGTGGGTCAAGTCGAAAATAGTGCCAAGAAGTAGTTTTGGCCTTAACCTCGACGCGGCCACGCGGTCAGTCTGACGTAAATGCATCACCCAGGCCGCCGCACCACTCGATAGAGCGCGCTGACCAAGTCCGACTGCGTGATGATGCCGACGAGGTGCTTGTCATCGTTGATGATCGGGATGTGGTGGTGACCGCCTTCTGCAAAGAGTGGCACGAGGTCGATCACGAGGCTGTTTTGTCCGGCGACGCGCACACGACGCGTCATGATTTGGCCCACGACTACGGGCTTCTCAACGCCTTGCGCTGGGTCAGGCAGCAACAACGCTTGTACGCGTTCGCTTACGCCTCCGTGGGCGTCGAGGCCGGCATGGCGCATGAAGTCGGAGAGCGTGATGATGCCGACGACGTGAAGGGCCTTGTCGACAACAGGCAGCGCTTTGATGTTGCGTTCGCGCATAAGCGCCCACGCTTCGTCGAGCGGTGTTGCGGCCTCCGCGGTGAAGGGTGAGCGTGACATGATGTCGGCGCAGCGCAGCGTGCCAAGGTTTCGCTCGTAGGCAGCAAGTTCGGCGTGATGCAATAACTCGCCGAGATCAGCGCGATCGACCGTGAGCACCTGTTGGTAATGCGCCATCGCGGCGTCCAGATCGGCCGCGCTGAAACGCGACGGCTCCAACGCGGTCGCCGCTGCGGCGGGCGGCGCTGTATGCGGATAGCGTCGGCCGGACAACGTGTTGTAGACCATGCCGATGGCAACCAGCACGACGACATTCGCGAGCACAGGAAAGAGCACGAACTCGAAGCGATCGACGTGCGCCAGCACCACCAAGAGCGCTGTACCGCCACCCGGCGGATGCAGGCAGCGCAGCGCAAACATCCCCGCAATGGCCAATCCGACGGCCGCACCGCCGGACCACGCGGAGTCACCCAGCCACAACACACAAACGATGCCCGCGAGGGCAGACACCACTTGCCCGCCGACGACGGACCACGGTTGGGCCAACGGACTCGACGGCACCGCGAAAACCAACACTGCGCTCGCCCCAAGCGCCGCGAAGAGCCACGGTGCCGCGAGTCCGGGAAAATACGCGCCCGCTGCTTGGCAGACCATTGCCGTGACGACGATGCCGAGCGCTGCACCGAAAACGGCGCGTGCGCGCTCGCCCACGCTCACGTATTGCTTGGGCGGCAGCAACGCCCGCAAAAATTCAAGCACGAACAACGGTCGCGTGTAGCGATTCGTAGTTCAAGAAAGCGACCTCGTGCAATTCATTCTCCCCACATTCGATTGCGCAGCTTAGCGCATTGCGCGTACTTGCCGCGCGGATCGAATCACATTGGACGAGTCACGCATTCGGCGAGCGATGCCGCTTGCCGAATCGGCCGCTCCCGGCGCACAATGCGCCTGCTTAACAATCACGCAGGTGCATCATGTTGAAGTTTTTTCGTTTTCTGCTGGCCATTGTTCTTGGCGTCGTGGTCGGTAGTGTCATCAACATGGCGCTCATCTCAGTGAGCGGCAAAGTCATCGCGCCACCCGTCGGCGCGAATGTCACCACGATGGAGGGACTCAAGGCGTCGATGCATCTTTTCGAACCGAAGCACTTCCTGTTTCCGTTCTTGGCGCATGCAGTCGGCACGTTCGTCGGCGCGTTCATCGCGGGCCTACTCGCGCCCAACAAATCGGCCGCACCGTCGTTCATCGTCGGCGCACTGTTCCTCGCGGGCGGCATCGCCAACGTCATCATGCTGCCGTCGCCGATGTGGTTCACCGCCGTTGATCTGTTCCTCGCGTATGTGCCCGCTGCGTGGCTCGGGTGGGCGCTTTCGCTACGGGTGCTTGCGTCGCGCGCTAGATAATTGTCTTTCAGTCGCATTCAGCTTTTCGCCCCTAACGACCATTTGGAGGTCGTTAGCGTTGAAAATTTCACTTAGTCGACAGTCAGCGTTGATGAGCGCAAACGACCGCCTGTAGGCCGTTTATCGCGAAAAGCTATTGAAGCCCGCGCCATTCGCGCCAAGCGCAACGCTTGCTCCGTACGCTGAAGCACACACGCGCACGGCCGAACGCGTTAGAAGAAATTTCCACTCAGAGTAATAAAAACTCCTCGTTAGCAATGCGCTGTGATTGCGACTAAGATTTCATCCATGAGCTGTCGCACTCGATCGCTTTTTTAACGTAACCGAAGGAAATTCCATGTCCCTGATCAACACCACCGTTCAGCCCTTCAAGGCGCAAGCGTTTCACAACGGCAAATTCATTGAAGTCACCAATGAAACTCTCAAAGGCAAGTGGTCTGTGCTGATTTTCATGCCCGCCGCGTTCACCTTCAACTGCCCTACGGAAATTGAAGACGCCGCCGAGCACTACGCCGAATTCCAGAAGGCCAATACCGAGGTCTACATCGTCACCACCGATACGCATTTCTCGCACAAGGTGTGGCACGAAACTTCCCCCGCCGTGAGCAAGGCGAAGTTTCCGCTCGTTGGCGACCCCACGCACCACCTGACACGCGCCTTTGACGTGCACATTGAAGAAGAAGGCCTCGCATTGCGCGGCACCTTCATCATCAATCCCGAAGGCCAAATCAAGACCGCCGAGGTGCACTCCAACGAGATCGCACGCGACGTGAAAGAAACCGTGCGCAAACTCAAGGCCGCGCAATACACGGCCGCCAATCCGGGCCAAGTGTGCCCCGCGAAATGGAACGAAGGCGCGAAGACCTTGACGCCGTCGCTCGACTTGGTCGGCAAGATCTAAGTTCGAGTGCTTGGGCCCTGCGGCGCAGGGCCTTGAGCGCAAGGCGTTGGGCTACCGCTCGTTGCCCAGCGTCTTACCCTCAACACCGCTTCACCCCGACCCATTGCTCGCCCCGCCTGCGTTCGCACGCAAGGCGCTGCTTTGTTGCACTCGTTTACTAGGAAAAGAACATGCTCGACGACACCCTGAAATCGCAACTGCAAAACTACTTGGGCATGTTGCGGCAACCGATTCGCCTTATCGCGTCGCTCGACGAAAGCGCCACAGGCGTTGAGATGCGCGGCTTGTTGGAATCCATCGTGAGCCTCTCCGACAAGGTCACGCTCGATACCTCCGGCACCGACAGCCGCAAACCGTCGTTTGTCGTTGCGCGCGCAGGCGAAACCACGGGCGTGCGCTTCGCGGGCTTGCCGCTGGGGCATGAGTTCACCTCGCTCGTGCTCGCGCTATTGTGGACCGGCGACCATCCACCGAAAGTCGAAGCGGACGTCATCGAGAGCATCAAAGCGCTCGACGGCGACTTCAATTTCGAGGTGTACATGTCGCTCACCTGCCACAACTGTCCGGACGTGGTGCAAGCGCTCTCGCTCATGGCGATCGTCAATCCGAACGTAAAGACCGTGGTGATCGAAGGCGGCGCATTCCAGGACGAAGTCACGGCGCGCGAAATTATGGCTGTGCCGATGGTATTTCTGAACGGCAAAGTGTTCGGCTCGGGCCGCATGAGCGTCGAAGAGATCGTCGCTAAGCTCGACACGAAATCCGACGAGCGCGAAGCCGCGAAATTGAACGCGAAAGAAGCGTACGACGTCCTCATCGTCGGCGGCGGACCCGCGGGCGCAGCAGCGGCCGTTTACGCCGCGCGCAAGGGCATCCGCGTCGGCGTTGCAGCGGAGCGCTTCGGCGGCCAAGTTAACGACACCATGGCCATCGAAAACTACATTTCGGTTCTCGAAACCGACGGCCCGAAATTCGCCGCCGCGCTCGAAGCGCAGGTGCGCCGCTACGAGGTCGACATCATGAATTTGCAGCGCGCGGAGAAGGTGATTCCAGCGAGCGCGTCCGGCGGCTTGATCGAAGTGAAGATGGCCAACGGTGGTTCGCTCAAGGCACGCTCAGTCATCCTTTCGACAGGCGCGCGCTGGCGCAATGTCAATGTGCCCGGCGAACAGGAATACAAGAACAAAGGCGTGGCGTATTGCCCACACTGCGACGGCCCGTTGTTCAAAGGCAAGCGCACGGCGGTGATCGGCGGCGGAAACTCGGGCATTGAAGCGGCGATTGACCTCGCGGGCATCGTCGCGCAGGTCACGGTGCTCGAATTCGCAGAGCAACTCAAGGCCGACGCCGTGCTTGTGAACAAGCTCAAGAGCCTTCCCAACGTGACCGTTCACACCAACGTACAAACCACCGAAATCACCGGCGATGGCAGCAAGGTGAACGGCATTCGCTACACCGACCGTGCGACGGGCGAATCGCATTCGGTCGCGCTCGAAGGCGTGTTCGTGCAGATCGGTCTGGTGCCCAACACCGAGTTCCTAAAAGGCACACTAGAACTCAGCAAGTTCGGCGAAATCATCGTTGACGCCAAAGGTCACACCAACCTCCCCGGCGTCTTCGCGTCGGGCGACGTTACAACCGTACCTTACAAACAAATCGTCATCGCCGCTGGCGAAGGCGCAAAGGCCGCGTTGAGCGCGTTCGATTACTTGATTCGGATGCCGCTGGCGGCGGCGCCTGTGGCTGAGGCGGTGGCGGCGTCGGGAGCGACGGCGCGTCTGCGTGTGGCATGAGCGCGAAACAAGTCTGATCGCGAGTCGAGTTTCAGCTTTTACGCGCTTACGACCAACAGGCGGCACTTTCGTGGCAATTTGTCCTCAAGTTGACTTTGCTCTTTTTTCGTAGCGCTATCGATTGCATTACGGTCTTTAGCGCAAAAAAGTTATTTAAGAAGCAATATTTGCCGTTCATCCCGATTCCGTTCCGCAGACACATATAATTGCACATATAAGTTTATCGACGCATTTGGGAAAGGAGCCGCGCAATGTCACAAATCACGCTGTATCTCGACGACGCTACGCAAGCGCTGGTGGACAACGCCGCGCGGGCCAGCGGCGTGTCGAAGAGCCGCTGGGTCGCCGAGATCATTCGCAAATACGCGGCGCACGAGTGGCCGCAAGACTGCTTGGGCTTGGCGGGGCGCTTTGCGGACTTTCCGCTGCGCGAGGACAACCATGACGCGCAAGCCGCCGACGCGCCGCGCGTGCCGTTCTGAGCGCGGCCATGTTGATCCTCGACAGCAACACGATCAGCTATTACTTTCGTGGCGACCCGCAGGTTGTTCCGCGCCTTCAGGCGTTGCCACCCGCGCAGATCGGTGTGCCCGCTATCGTTGAGTACGAGTTGCGTTACGGTTTGCTTCGCCTTGCGCCAAAGGCCGCCACGCCGCGCCTCACCGCACTAGCTACGTTTTTGCGGCCGATGCAAATATTGCCGTTCGACAGTCAATGCGCCGCCCACGCTGCCCGCATCCGCGCCGAACTCGAATCCGCTGGCACGCCCATCGGTCCGCACGACACCCTCATCGCCGCAACCGCGCTACGCCACCAAGCAACGCTCGTCACACGCAACGTGCGCGAGTTTTCGCGCGTGGCGGGATTGCTGTGGGTGAATTGGCATTTGGACTGATTGCCAAATGCCCTCGGTAAATCGACCAGTTTGCCTTCGACAAGATACCAACCGCTGGTGAAGTGCAACGCAAACTTGACGCCATTTGAGGGTGGCTTGCGTGGGAGCTAGAAAGCTCCGTGCGCAAATTACCCGACGCCGCCAAATACGTGGGCCGCGTTAGCTAGGCGCATTTAGCGAAATCCGCGTCAAAGCGGCCGAATCAGCTTGCCGTCCCATGCGATTAGGGAATATGTGACGCCATCCGTGGCTCGAAGAAACACTTCTTCGGATTCGTCGAAAGATGCGGCTACGATGCTCTGCAGATCCGTTTCACTCGCCAGCTGCTTGAGAAGTGCGTGCTGGCTGCCGACCGCCATTGAATGTTGACCCGGCTCGTCAAGCATCAGAAGGCCTAGGTGATTCCCGGGGGAGGTCGGGACCGACGAGGTTTGGTGCAGAGCAAGTAGGTAGCTCCAAATTAGTCGTACGAAATCACTGGCGCTTGAATCGGATTTGATGTCGGTCCGAATCTCTCGCAGCTCCATTTGAGCTAGGCAAGGCACGAGCGTGTCCTTGCCGATTTCAACATCGCGTATTGGCGCACTTTCATATCCGAACGAGCCCGCATTTGCGCGGAAGTTCATCTGGAAACGATTGATTCGCTCGATGTCAGCGACGCTGTACGCTTCCTTCGGCATTGCTCTTCTTGCTGTCTGATTCGCACTCACCCGTGCCGCAATCTGCGCGAGCCGACTGAAGAGCTCAGTCGCCTTTGCCTCAAGCTTCTGGAGCGCCTCCATCTCTACCTCAATCTGTACCTGTCGACGTATGATCGCCTTGGATTCAGAGGCCCCGGAAGCTAGGTCGCCA